>NZ_JBALNX010000074.1:16593-21720 GCF_036962035.1 Bacillus sp. JJ1773 | reverse complement strand
CCTACCCCCGATGTACAGGACGTACAAGTGTCGACAACGCGAAAGGACGTCGCGTTTCTTTTTATTTTCTTACAGAGGCATCGTGCAGAATAGATAGTTCCTTTTCTAATTCAGCCATAATTGCCTTTCCATCTTTTTCTTCAATGAGGCCAAGACGGACCGCAAAATCTATTTCCCGAGACAACCCAAACATTTGCGTATCAAGCACCTCTTCATATAAAGGGCATTGAGGCATGGTAAGATTGTCCATCTGCACTTTAATTAATTTCAATATTTTATCTGCGTCAGCCTTTAATAGGGCATTTGCTCTTTCCTTATGGTCAATAATCATTTCTGAAGCCAACTTTCAATCCCCCATTTCCGAGCGATTATCTTATCTATAAATTTTATACTTTAGATGAGAAAAAAGCAAGAATAATAAGGATTGAATCCCTTTAAAATATACTAAAATCATAACGCAGAGCAAGTTCCTCTAACAACTTTATACCTGCTATGCTGTTCCCTTTTTCATCGAGTGAAGGACCGAATATACCGATCCCGAACTTATCGGGAACGACAGCGAGAATGCCTCCAGAAACACCGCTCTTCGCTGGTATTCCTACTTTAATAGCAAATTCTCCTGAAGCATTGTACATCCCGCAAGTGACCATAAACGTTTTACAAATCCTTGCAATTTCCAAAGGCAAAAGCCTTTCACCTGTTTCAGGGTCAATTCCATTTAAAGCAAAAACCGCTCCTATCTTCGCTAATTCAAAGCAATTCATTTCGATGGCACATTGTTTCGTATAAAGCATCATTAATTCTTCGATATCTCCTTCTATCACTTTATGCTGCTTCATAAAATAGCATAATGATCGATTAAGCCATGCGGTTTCAAGCTCAGAGGCAGCCACTTCCTTGTCATATGTCAGATCCTTCTTGATTCCTAAACATTGTACAAATTGAAGGATTCGCCCCCATCTTTCAGCTTCATTATTCCCTTTTATCATATTTGTAACAGCAAGTGCCCCGGCATTGATCATCGGATTTAAAGGCTTTGATGGAATAGAGGTTTCAAGCTTCGAAATAGAATTAAAAGGATCTCCAGTCGGCTCCATTCCAACTCTGTCAAACACATAATCAACACCCCTGTCTTGTAAGGCAAGTGCTAATACAAGGACTTTAGAGATGCTTTGTAATGTGAATTTTTTCGTGTAAGTACCCGCATAGAGACATTCATTATTACTTTTATAGATGGCAACAGATAAATCACTTTTGTTTGCCTTGGCAAGCGCTGGAATATAATCTGCTACCTTTCCTTCCTCTGTTATTGAATAAACGTCATTTACAATCATTTGTAAGTCTTCATTTGTTTGACATACCAACGGAACTTCCCCCAAACATCGCTAAATATTTTGGTTGATACTGGAATTTCCATTTTATCATTTGAACGAATGTATGACAATTCCATCAATAATCTGTATACTTACCTTTGTAAATAAGTTTTTTGCCTTTTTAGGAGGAATTTTAATGGAAAATATTATTTCATTAAGCGGGAAAGTTAAATATTCGATTACACTTGATCCAGGGGTTTGGATATTCGATGATCGCCGAGTTGATTTATTATCATTTTTTGAAACGGATCAAGAATTGCAGGATGGTCTTGAGGAATATACAAAATCAATCTCCAAGCATTGGGATAGAGAAATTATGGAAGGTGCTGTTTTTCCCCCAACTTTAAAAACCGAAAAGAAATTTGAAAAGGAAAAAGTATTGAATGGAACTTTTGGCATCCCTTTAAAACCATTTATCCAAAATGCAGAACCTGAAAGAGATGCAGCCACACTCATTATTGTAAGTGAAGAAGAAGGAGAGATAAGTATGCCCCTTCATGAGGGCATGGGGCTAATTCTTGGCTTTTCCATTAATGGCAAGCCTTTAAAAGAGGATGGTCCGGTTTATGTTTATTATAGCGATGGAAGAAATAAAGATAACCCAATAAAAAAAGTTAAAGCTTTGAAGATCAGTTAATCCCTGCGGAAGGGGCGATAATTCCGCCCCTTCTTCATACTGGACGCTATAATAGATCAGCAGCTAATTGTGCAAGTCCAGATCTTTCTCCCTTTATGAGCTTAACATGACCCGCGATTGTTTGGTCCTTAAACCTCTCTACCACGTATGTTAATCCATTATTATAAGCATCTAAATAAGGGTGATCAATTTGTTCAGGATCTCCCATTAACACTATTTTACTTCCCTCTCCTACGCGTGTAAGAATCGTTTTAACCTCGTGTTTTGTTAAATTTTGTGCTTCATCAATGATGATATATTGATCTGGAATGCTCCTTCCTCTAATATAAGTTAATGCCTCAACTTCAATGGAACCCATCCCAGCCAATATGGCATCCAACTCCCCAGGCTTTTTAACATTAAATAAATATTCCAGGTTATCAAAAATCGGCTGCATCCATGGCCTAAGCTTTTCCTCTTTTTCACCAGGCAGAAAGCCTATATCTTTTCCAACTGGTACAATCGGGCGGGCTACAAGCAGCTTTTTGTAATATCCATAGTCTTCTGTCTGCATAAGTCCAGAGGCAAGAGCAATAAGTGTTTTTCCGGTTCCTGCCTTCCCTGTTAAGGTAACAAGAGGAAGATCCTTTCTTAATAGAAGTTCCATGGCTATCGTTTGCTGAACATTTCTAGGTTTAATTCCCCATATATGGTCATAATCAAAAATAAGCTTCTTAACTTTTTTTCTTGTTTTATCTACAATTCCTATTGCTGACGACGATGATCCTAATGCATCCTTCATTACAAGAAATTGGTTAGGGAATACTGGAAAAGTGACGGCTTCTGAGATGGAAAGCTCACCCTTTTCATAAAAACGATTCAACGTTTCCTTCGCAATATATACTTCCAAAAATCCAGTATATAGGTGATCATTCTCAATAACCCGATCACTAAGGTAATCTTCACTTATTAGACCGATTGCATCTGCTTTAACCCTTACGAGTGCATCTTTACTTACTAATATGACCGTTTTTCCATCTTCCTTTGTTTCTTCCTCTAATGATAAATTTTTTGCTACTGCCAAAATTCGATTATCATTCGTTTTTTCAATAAAAATATCTTGTAACTGTTGAAATGAACGATGGTTTAATTCAATTCGCAAGCTTCCGCCATTTTCAAGAGGAATTCGTTCATGAAGTTTTCCTGTACCCCTAAAGCTGTCAATCAGCCTTGATACGTGTCTTGCATTCCTGCCAATCTCGTCCATATATCTTTTCTTCGAATCAACTTCCTCTAGCACTACGGCTGGAATAACCACTTCATTTTCTTCAAAGGAAAAAATTGAATGCGGATCTTGTAACAAGACGTTTGTATCTAACACATATATTTTACTCAATCTGATGCCTCCTGCTCCTCTTAGGTCTATTAAACAGTGGAACGAATGGAACTTTGGTAAAATATATGATTTACCGTATAAAGATAGACGAAATTTTGCACAATAACCGTTAATGATTCCTTTAATAATGCTTTAGCTTTCTGAAATGGACTAGCTAAAGCCTAAGTATAGGAGATGGTGAAAATTGAAAAAGCAGTTGTTTATCGGACTTGCAATCATACTGATGGCGGGATGTGGAATCAATAATAATCAAAGCCAAGAAAATCCAAATCAAAATTTAGTAAATGTCAAAAACAGTACTATACAAGAAGTTGATCGTACAACTGGGCAGCATATCTCAAAGCGTTTAGTCAACCTCGCTACAAGCATTCCTAATGTAAACGATGCTACCGCAGTTGTTCTCGGCCGATATGCGATTGTCGGAATTGATGTCAACAAAAACTTGGAGAGATCAGAGGTTGGTGCCATTAAATATTCAGTAGCGGAAAGCTTGAAAAATGATCCTGACGGAGCAAGAGCTATTATCATTGCTGATCCTGACATAAATGCACGTTTAAGAGAAATTTCAGATGATATTCAAAACGGGAAGCCTATTCAAGGAATAATGAATGAATTAGCAGACATTGCCGGCCGTTTAATGCCTGAAATTCCAGCAGACATTATAGATCCTAGACCAAAGAATGCCCCAGAGGAACCGAAAAAGAAATTAAATAATCCTGATGAACGAAAGCTTGAGAATGAACAAGAAGAACAGTCAAACCACTTTAAGGATAAACATGAATAAGTAATCAAATAAGGAAAAGCGGCCAATGGACTTTGTCGATGACAATTTCTAATAGCGCACGAAAAAGGCCCAGTCATTCGACTAGGCCTTTTTCATTGCGTCCATTACCTGTTTATCTAGACGTGCTGCTGCATCCTTATCATATGTTTTGTCATATTGGGGTTCAGAAATAATCTTGGAACCGTAGAACATGACATCCCGTACTTCATGAATAGACAATTCTAGAAGAGCAAGCTTTAATGGAACACCATCTAGCTTTTCCTCCTTAACAGTAACATCTCCTGTTATGGAATATGTAGATTCATTTGCGATTAAATTAATTACCGCCTTTTTGTTCTCTTTTATGTTTTGAACAATTCTTGAACGATTATCAACCGCAAATTGAATAGTCCCTTCATCTTTGGCCAGTACCCATGAAATGGCACTAACATTTGGTCCGCCCGTTTCGAAATCAATTGTCGATAACGTGACAAACCTTTCTTGCTGCAATGCATCAAAAAGTGGTTTAATTAATTTTGGTTCTACTTGATTTGCCATTCAAATTCCTCCTTCATTCTACATCATATTATGCCCATCCTTAACTTTCAACCGATACATATTATCAGCATACAAAAAGAAAGTCGTATTAAAGATATACATCATATATAATTATAATAGGCTTTAGTGAACTTACCAAACGAATAGGATTACAAGGCAATGAATAAATCATTTATGAAAATAGTTTTGAGGTGTACGCGATGAGAGTTAAATGTGTTTTATGTGATAAAATTGAATCCATTGAAGATCAATCATTTCAGGCAAAAAGACTTAGGAACAGGCCGATCCATACTTATATGTGTAAGGATTGTGAAGCTAGAATAACAGCAAATACCCAAAAAAGAATGGAAACTGGCAACTTTAAATTGTACCAAAGCAAAGTAAAGGAAGAAGAATGGTAACAAGAAAAGCGGAAGCGCCT
>NZ_JBALNX010000074.1:0-16516 GCF_036962035.1 Bacillus sp. JJ1773 | reverse complement strand
AGGATTGGCTTGTGACCTCGAGGGGGTAGGCGCTGGAGTTAGACAATTCAAAAGAGGGAGGCCTTTGCCTCCCTCTTTTGTCATATAAAATCCTACTCTTCTGGGTAATTTACATATTTTTCAGGTTCCGATTTAATCTGATTCAGCATGACTTCAATAAGTTCTATTGGAAAACGGGATTTTTTTCTTTCTCGGTCTTGATCAAAGTGAACATAGTACATGATTTCATCTTTTTCAATTTGAATATCTGATAGTCCGTGCTCTTCTATTAGCATATCCTCAAACATTTTTACTGTTTCAGCTGCAGCTTTATCATCTGGCCGTTCCAAAATAACAACTTTAATCGATAGCCAATTATACAAAGTATCTTGTAATGATTTCATATTATATCATCTCCATCCTACACCTGTTTTCCTTCTTGCTTTTTTGACTGATGAAGACGGATTTTGTAAATAATTAATATTAATGCTGCAACTACTAAGCCTTCTGTAATCGGGAGGAATACTGCAAAGAATGTCAGGACAGTACACCCTAGAATAAGAAAGAGATAGATAATAGCCGATTTTGCTAACGGCAATTTTTTCGCAAAACCTAATTTAAATACAATAATACAGAGCAAAATAATGGTCAAATATAACATCCACATTCCTAAGCTTGAATTTTCTTGCACTTTAAATAAAGCAGCGAAAAAAGACAGCCGTTCATTTATATCAACCATTTTCTTCTCCCCCTTAAAAGTTTTTTAGCTCATTTCAGCATATTTTTTCTTTTTCGCAATTCTTTCACGTTCATTTTTATCAAGGATTTTTTTACGTAAACGAATTGATTCTGGTGTTACTTCACAATATTCATCTTCGTTTAAATATTCTAAAGCTTCTTCAAGCGTCATAATACGCGGCTTCTTCATTGTTGTCGTTTGTTCTTTCGTTGCAGAGCGAACATTTGTAGCTTGCTTAACTTTCGTAATATTAACTGTGAGGTCACTTTCACGATTGTGCTCCCCGACAATCATTCCTTCATAAATTTCCGTTCCTGGCTCGACAAAGATTGTTCCACGATCCTCTACCTGCATTATCCCATAGGTTGAAGACTTTCCGCTTTCCATGGAGACGAGAACACCTTGACGTCTTCCGCCGACCTGTCCTTGTGCCATTGGCTGATAGCTATCAAAAGTATGATTGATGATTCCGTAACCGCGTGTTAATGTTAGGAATTCAGTTGTGTAACCAATTAGCCCACGGGCTGGAACATTAAAGATTAAGCGTACTTGACCATTCCCATTATTAATCATATCAATCATTTCGCCTTTTCTAGCTCCAATTGATTCCATAATAGAACCTGTATGCTCTTCAGGTACATCGATTTGCACACGTTCAACAGGCTCGCATCGCACACCATCAATTTCCCTTACAATGACCTCTGGCTTGGATACTTGAAGCTCATATCCTTCACGGCGCATATTTTCAATTAATATAGATAAGTGTAATTCTCCACGGCCTGAAACAATCCACGCATCTGGAGAATCTGTATTATCGACTCGAAGACTTACATCTGTCTGCAGTTGTGAACGGAGTCTTTCTTCCACTTTTCTAGAAGTAAGGTATTTACCTTCTCTGCCGGCAAACGGACTATTGTTCACAAGAAATGTCATTTGCAATGTTGGTTCATCGATACGAAGAATTGGCAAAGCCTCTTGATGTTCAACAGGACATACGGTCTCACCAACATTGATATCCTCCATGCCTGATAGAGCAATTAAATCCCCGGAATAAGCTTCTTCAATTTCCTGGCGTTTAAGACCAAAGAAACCAAAGATTTTTGTTACCCGAAATTGTTTAATGGAACCATCTAGCTTCATTAATGCCACTTGCTGACCAACTTTAATCGTTCCACGAAACACTCGTCCTATACCAATTCTACCTACATAATCATTATAATCAAGTAAAGCTACTTGAAACTGTAAAGGTTCTTCACGATTGTCTACTGGTGCCGGAATATGATTTACTATCGCATCATATAGAGCCTGCATGTTCTCGTCTTGTTTAGATGGATCCGTACTTGCTGTACCATTGATACCTGATGCGTAGATAACCGGAAATTCAAGCTGATCTTCAGTTGCTTCCAGTTCAATAAATAAATCTAGCACCTCATCAATTACTTCCTCTGGACGGGCAAAATCACGGTCAATTTTATTGACTACAACAATCGGTGTTAAATTTTGCTCTAATGCTTTTTTAAGAACAAAGCGTGTTTGTGGCATGCAGCCTTCATAAGCATCAACGATAAGCAGAACACCATCAACCATTTTCATGATACGCTCTACCTCACCGCCAAAATCAGCGTGTCCAGGTGTATCAAGAATATTAATTTTTGTATCTTTATACTGAATCGCGGTATTTTTTGCTAAAATAGTAATTCCGCGTTCTCTTTCAATGTCACCTGAATCCATTGCACGTTCTTCAACATGCTCATTAGATCTAAAAGTGCCAGCCTGCTTAAGCAGCTGGTCAACCATTGTTGTTTTACCATGATCAACGTGAGCGATGATAGCAATATTTCGAATGTCTTCTCTAAGTTTCAAGGAAGTTCCTCCTACCTGTATTTAACAATTAACATCAATTTCACTTTTTCAAATCTATAACTGAGACATTATATCATAAATATAGTGGAAACTTAAATCGTTTTTGTGTAAAATAATTATTTGTAGACAATGTTTTTCATAAGAGGCAAAATAAACACCCAAAATGGGAGGTTACATAAAATGAAACAAATCAAATGGCCATTATTAGCTTTTGCGATTGCGGCCGCACTATGCATGATGGGAATTGGAGTTGCAATTGCTGAAAAAAGTGTTGCAGGGATTATTGGCGCAATCATATTATTAATTTTGACAATGGGCTTTGGATTTAAAACAAAGAAGAAATTGAGAGAAAGCGGACTTCTATAAGATAAAAAAACGACCGCCAAGTTTATTGGACGGTCATTTTTTTACCATTTGCCATTATTTAAATACTTCTCCATTATTTCCTGATGAAGGCCAGGTTTTGAAATAAAAACTGTATTATTTTCAAGCATGCTTAAAGCATCGCCCTTTAATGTAGTGGCAAGACCGCCAAGTTCTTCAACCAATATAATCCCAGCTGCAATATCCCATGGTGCAAGACGCATCGTGATATAAGCATCTAGCCTGCCTGAAGCAATATACGCCATCTCCAAAGCGGCAGATCCATATGAACGAGTTCCTCGTGCATCCTTCACTAATGGAGATAAGAGAGCTGGATCAATGCGTTTATTTTCAGTAACCCATGTGGCATTTATTCCAATAACGGCTTCCGAAATAGACACTTTCTCTAGAGGAGGCAATGGTAGATCATTTAGAAATACCCCGCTCCCCTTCATTGCATGATAAAGCTCATCGTGAACAACATCGTATATTAAACCAACCTTCCCAACACCGTCTTCATAAATTCCAATAGAAATTGCAAAATTCCTCTGCTGATGTATGAAGTTCATTGTCCCATCTATTGGGTCAATGATCCAAACAACACCAGTTAAATTATTTAACTTGTCACCAAAACCTTCCTCACCTAGGATTTTATGGTCGGGAAAACTTTCCTTTATTTTTTTAATGAAAAATTGCTCTGTACTTTTATCAATATCTGTTACTAAGTCATTTGCATTCGTTTTTGTTTGAATGACTAGGGTTTTACTAAAGGACCTTTTGATATTTTCTCCAGCTTCTTTAATCCATTTCGTTGCACAATTATTAATTTCTGTCCAATTCATTGTGGTTGAACCCTCCCCATCATCCCGCATACTCGCTATTTCACCTAAAGGGATATTTATTAATCATACAATAAATAACAATAGCTTAATTGAAGCAGAATGACACTTCAAGCATTATCCTTTCACAGTAGTAATAAATTTAATCGTTTATTGAAAAAACAACAAAACGAACTCCCAAATTTGGTGAAGGAGTTCGTTGTTATAGGTTAAGTCTAATTTCAATATACATTTTCTATTTTCTTTCCCCTTTACCTCTTTCATTCAGACACTTTAGTTAAAGTGCTTTAAGGCGTAAAAGTTCTTGTCTGATTTTTTCAAGTTTTTGTTTACTTTTCAATTGTAAATCTTCATTCTTATCATTCATTGCATCAAATAATGTTGCTAGTTCGTAATCTAATTCTAATCGAAGGACTGCGGTACGTTCTCTTTCGCCTGCTTTGTTTTTAACTGTGTTCATCAGTTGTTTCATAAAAATCACCCCTTTCTAAAAATCTAGTTTAAATTTTCTGACTATTATTTATTTATAATATGAGGAATTTGAGTCAGTTGCAACAAATATGTGTGAATACCTATATTTACAAAAATGCCTGAAGCATAGCGGTTTTTGTTTATGAACAGGTATGCTACAATATTTCAGAATATATTTTTTTTGATAATGACTAAGTATTTTGGATAATTAATACTGTTTAGTTTTGAGGAGGTTGCAAATGTCATTTTCAGGATTTACGAATAAAGATTTTGATGTTTTTAAGATCGATGGACTAGAGGACCGGATGGAGGCCTTAATTACTCATATACGACCAAAACTTGATGAATTAGGACAATATTTTGCTCCAATGCTTGCCATTCAGACTGGAGATGAAATGTATCCACATGTAGCCAAACATGCACGCCGGACAGTAAACCCTCCTAAGGACACCTGGGTTGCCTATGCAAGTAATCCTCGGGGTTATAAAATGCTGCCTCATTTTCAAATAGGACTTTGGGAAACACATGTTTTCATCTGGTTTGCTCTTATATATGAAGCTCCTAATAAAGAAGACTTCGGAAAAAAATTAGAAAAGAATTTAAATAAAATTTATAAACAAACTCCTAAACACTTTGTTTGGTCTGCAGATCACACTAAACCGATGGGACAGCTGCATGGAGAACTGACTAAAGAAGACTTAAAAGACATGTTTATTCGGTTACAAAAAGTAAAAAAAACGGAGATTTTATGCGGCTTACATATTCCAAGAAAAGAAGCAATAGAAATGGATCCTCATGCTTTTCTTGAAAATGCAGAATCTGTTTTTAAAACATTAATACCTTTGTATAAAATGTTTTAAACAAAAGAGAGAGAAAATAGGCAGTGGCCCCTATGGCTTTTTTAGGCGGCCACATGCCATTATTCACATTTTTTTATTTCTTAATTCTAACCTCTTTTCCTGCTTCTGACTCTTTTACAGCCTTTAATGTATGATATGCTGAAAAGCCGCTTACCTCTTCAAACTCATTGCAAATATTTCGTTCCTGGGCTTTACCTGGAACGATTTCTTTAAATCTTCTATACGCATCTAAATATTTTTCACGGTTTACACCTTTCCCATAGATCTCCTCAACTAACTGAAAGTAATGAATAACATCAATTATTTCATCTGTTGACCAATCTGGGTCAATTGGGTATTGGTATTCCATTTCTGTCACCTCTTTTGCCTAAAACATTATTTATGTATTACATTGTCCATTTTTTGCGAATACTCTCTCCATCTGAGATCATTCGACTAAATAGTTCTTGTACAGTTGGAACATCATTAATTAGTCCCATTACTTGCCCTGCCCAAGCAAATCCTTCTTCCTCTATCCCTTCGTGAATATATTTTTTATTAGCCTTCCCGCTAATCAAGTCTTTCAATTGCTCAAAGCCGCCATTTTGCTCCTCAATTGCTAGAATTTTCTCTGTCCATGAATTAGAAATGACTCTGGCCGGAGCCCCTATTGTTTTTTTAATAACAACAGTATCATTTTCACTTCCTTCGACAAGCCTTTTTTTATAGATGTCTGATGCATGAATACACTCCTTAGTCGCAATAAATCTCGTTCCCATTTCAATGCCCTCTGCACCAAGGCTAAGGGCCGCCATAAGCCCCCTGCCATCCCCAATCCCTCCTGAAGCGATTACAGGGATGGAAACTGCATCTACGACTTGAGGGGTTAATACGAACGTTCCAATATCGTCTCGTCCTAAATGACCTCCCCCCTCTTGTCCGACAACCATAACCGCATCTGCACCAAGCTCTTCAGCTTTCACTGCCTGCCTTTTTGCCGCAACGAGAACTAGCTTTTTCACATTTACCCCTTTTAATTGCTCAAAAATGGGAGCTGGGTTTCCACCAGTCATCGAAATAACAGGAACCTCTTCCTCAATCGCCACATCTAAATAGTGTGAAAATGGCCTGCCATGCTGCCCGATGGCAAAATTAACACCAAATGGCTGATTCGTCAATATCTTCACTTTTCGAATTTCTTCTCTTAAAGCATCCGGGCTTTCTAATGACATTGCCGTTACTTGTCCAAGTCCTCCAGCATTCGAAACAGCAGCTGCTAAATCTGAGTAAGCAAGATGGGCAAGCCCTCCCTGTATGATCGGGTATTTAATGTTTAATAATTCTGTTACTCTTGTATTCCAGTTCATAAAAAAACCTCCTTCAAACCCTTATGTATGTTAACTTCTATTTTACTGTTATATTTTCCTGTTAACATCTAAAACTAAAGAAGATAAGATAATTTTCTCCTAAAAAAAATAATACGATTATTACTCATCAAATTTTCTATGCAAAGAAAGGGAATAGTGCTATAATTCAAATGTTTTATGACTTTTTGTGATGCAAAATTATAATTAAAGAGGTGTGGAAATACATTGTCACAATTAGAAACACCGTTATTTAGCGGCTTACTTGCACATGCTAAAAAAAATCCAATTCAATTTCATATACCAGGCCATAAAAAAGGAGCGGGAATTGATCCCGAATTCAGAGAATTCATTGGCCACAACGCACTTTCAATAGACCTTATTAATATCGGTCCTCTTGATGATCTTCATCAGCCTAAGGGTATGATTAAAGAGGCTCAAGATTTAGCTGCAGAAGCTTTTGGTGCTGACAGAACCTTTTTCTCTGTACAAGGAACAAGCGGGGCAATCATGACAATGGTAATGGCCGTGTGTGGACCGGGTGAAAAAATCATTGTTCCAAGAAATGTTCATAAATCAGTTATGTCAGCTATTGTTTTTTCAGGTGCAACCCCGATATTTATTCATCCTGAAATCGATAAAAATCTTGGGATCTCTCACGGAATCACAACCGAATCTGTCTCGAGAGCTCTTGAACAGCACCCTGATGCTAAAGGAATTCTTGTAATCAATCCAACCTATTTCGGGATTTCGGCTGACTTAAAGAAGATTGTAGAAATTGCTCATTCCTATCAGGTTCCCGTTCTTGTAGATGAGGCGCACGGTGTTCACATACATTTTCATGATGAATTACCGCTATCCGCCATGCAGGCAGGAGCTGATTTAGCAGCAACAAGTGTTCATAAGCTTGGCGGATCGATGACACAAAGCTCTATATTAAATATGCGCGGAAACCTTGTTTCAGCCAAAAGGGTACAGACAATTCTAAGTATGCTTACAACAACATCAACATCCTATTTATTGCTTGCCTCCTTGGATGTTGCAAGGAAGCGACTAGCTACGGAAGGAAAAGAATTGATCGATAAAACAATCGAACTTTCACAGTCTATTCGCCGCCGCATAAATGAAATAGAGCATGTTTATTGTGTAGGAGAAGAAATCCTTGAGACTGATGCTGCACATGAATATGATCCAACAAAGCTGATTATTTCTGTTAAGGATCTCGGGTTAAATGGGTTTGATGTAGAAAAGTGGCTGCGTGAAAAGTACAATATTGAAGTCGAAATGTCTGATCTATATAATATCCTTTGTATTATTACACCTGGGGATACTGAATATGAGGGGGATATGTTAGTAAAGGCACTTAAAGAATTGTCAGCGGAAAGACACGGTTTAACTGAAAAGCTTGATACCCAAGTGTTATTGCCTGATATTCCTGTATTAGCTGTTTCACCTCGCGATGCCTTCTATGCTGAAACTGAACTCGTTCCTTTTGATGAATCAGAAGGAAGAATCATTGCAGAATTTATTATGGTCTATCCTCCTGGTATTCCTATTTTTATTCCGGGAGAAATCATAACGAAAGAAAATCTTACTTATATTAAAACAAACATGGAAGCTGGCCTTCCTGTTCAAGGGCCAGAAGATTATGATTTTAAATATTTGCGAGTGATTAAAGAGTATAAAGCTATCAGATAGAAAAGAAATTCAAAGAAAAACCTTCCCGAAATAAATTGGGAAGGTTTTATTTATAAACGAAATTTATTATTATATTTCTTCTTGATGATGGCTTCCCTCACAGCAGCTGCAATCTGCCTTGGAATATAGAACTGTTACTTTCTCATCTTCGAAATAATCAATTGTAGAATTACACGCTTGGCATACAATTGTACCCATTCTTTCATTCCCCTTTGTAATTAAGATCAATTTGAAAACGCTTAATCATCGTTAATTACATAATAATATAACACAATTGTTTTATCAAGGGTTAATTGTATGTCACATTAAGAAATAAAACAGGCTATTTTCAGCCTGTTCTTCTCATTCATATTGGGTATGGAACGTAGTCGCTGGTAAGGTGAGCTTAAAAAATTCACATAAGTCTTCTGCTTGGTGGCGATTATCCAATTTAAAGGCGTGTTGCAAATGTTCAGCATCTTCGAGGTCCTTAGGGTCGAGGAGTGTGGAGCGGCCAGTTTGCATACATACAACAAGAGGTTTTCCGAAAAATAAATTTGTAAACACAATCCCAAAATCATAGCGTGTTAGTTCAGTAGTAAAACCAACAAATCGGACCTTCACATTTTCATGCTCATCATAGAGCTTTTCAAATAGATCCATATTACTCCTCCTTTAATTTTAATATTTAGAATATTATTATAATTTAAATTCAGTTGCATTACAAGGTTTTTGTGAAAAATCTTTGTTAAAGCTGTTATTCGTTTTTATTCAGTGCTAGAATGAAAGGGAAAGTATTATAAGAAAAGCGGAAGCGCCTTGCCCACCCCCGACAAGCACAAGACGAGCCTCACGGAAAGGTGTTCTTTACCTTTTTGTGAGGATTGGCTTGTGACCTTGAGGGGGTAGGCGCTGAAGCTAGACAGTTCTCAAATTCGAGAAAAGTTATACTTTCTTATCTTTTGAAAAAATGGGGGGATGGATGTTGGCAAGTAACGCATACATAAAACTCGTGCCTTCATCAGAAAAAGAACATATTACGACAGATGAAGTAAAAGAATTATTTCAATACTATAAAGCCATTACTGCGAAAACAGGTGACCAAGTTGATTGGAAGTACAATGAAGCTGCTTTTCCATATGAAATAAAAGAAAAACCCGAGGGAAAAGGGAAATGGTTCTATCTGCACTCCAACAATGACAGGTATCACACAATTTTACTAGGAATAGACCAAGAAACAATTCGGAACGAAGATGGATCCGATCGGGAACAATCATATATTCAAGTAACGTTGCCGGAATCAGCTACATTCGGCGATAAAGGGAAAGCTAACGAGTTTTGCCGCTATTTAGCAAAGAAGCTAAAAGGCGAATTGCATTTATTCAATGGAAGAGTTATGTATTTTTATCCCAGAAAATAATAGAAAATAGTAAATAAATAGAAGAACAGCAAAAGGCTGTTCTTCTATTTTGCAATCTAATGAGGTGAATAAATTGTTAACAAAAAAAATAATTTTCTTTGGAGTATTAGCTCTTGTCATCACTTTAAGTACTCCTATTATTTTCGTCTCCTATTTCGAGACAAAACCTGCACAATTAAGTCAGGACATTTTATTTGGCGGACCTTTTCCTTTCGCTGAACAACGGAATTCTCTGCCTGAAGCTGAACATGATTACCCTTTAGAATTAAAGTTTACCTCTCCTCTTGAGAAAGAAACAAACTTTAAGGTAATACCCTTCCTATTTTCGTTTATTTGTTTTTATCTATTTTTCTTCTCTTTATACTACATCATTTCTAGATTTTTCAGTGGACGTCAATTAAAAGAGCCAAAATAAGGGCTCTTTTTCCCTTCCCTCAGCTCAAACTCCCATTAAAGTCATTGTAAAATGAAACGATGCATATAAAGACAAGCTAAGTGCTGTAACAAAGAATGTTTTTTTTACTGATCTCACAATGTAATTTCCAATGATGATAGCTAAATATAAAAATACGAAGAACATCAGTACTTTAAAAATAAGCTGATCGTACCTCGATAGCCACTCAATAAAGGTGTAGCCGCTCCATATAATTAGCTGCAGCAGCAATGCAGTATATACCTTCATTTTTCCACCACCAGATTTGTTATTTCATATCTCTTATTAGCAAAAATTGATTGAGAGCCAAGTTCCAAAGATATATGTCTAAGTAATATATGTTGAACCTGCTCATCTTATTTTTCATTTCTGTAACATTTAGGTGACAAGTCACTAATATCCATTTTTTATGATAAAATACTTATTAATCTCTAATAATTGGATAATTAAACTTAAGTAACTGATACAAATAATGAAAAAGTGAGGAATAGAATATGAAAGTGTTTTTGCTTTTTTTCATAGCCTCTTTCTTGTTTATTACCTCATGCAATCATTTTAAACCTCAAGATGAACTGATTTTTGATAATAATAGAAAGCAAATTATTTTCTTTTCAAATGAAAAGGATTATGAAGAGGAAGCCTCCTACTATGATGCGATTATCGAGCTAAAGAAGGAATTTCCAGACGAAATTAAAAATATGAAAATTATCTCAAGCGACAAAGCCAAAAGATATTATGAAGCATTTGATGTCCAGAGCAGCCCCACTATCTTAATCATTCATCAAGAAAAAGTAATCGTCAAAATTAAGGGTGATACTTCAACAGAACAAATAATCAAACCTTTATCAGATGCCTTAAAAAGTGAATGGTCGACAAGCAATTAACGTATAGTCCTATACATATAAAAAAGTCCTTTTCCAATTGGAAAAGGACTTTTCTGATTATGTTATTTAATAATATGGATCGGACTGCCTAGTGCAACTTCTGCAGCTTCCATTGTAATTTCGCCTAATGTTGGGTGAGCATGAATGGTCATTGCAAGATCTTCAGCCGTCATACCCGCTTCAATAGCTAAGCCTAATTCTGCAATCATATCTGATGCACTTGCTCCAGCAATTTGAGCACCAATCACCAAGCCATCTTCTTTACGTGTGATTAGCTTAACAAACCCATCTGTTGCATCTAACGCAAGTGCACGGCCATTTGCCGCAAATGGGAATTTAGAGGCAATTACCTCAATACCTTCTTCCTTAGCTTGCTGTTCAGTATAACCTACTGAAGCAAGTTCTGGATCAGAGAATACGACTGCAGGAATCCCTAGATAATCAATTTCAGAGCTATGTCCTGCAATGGCTTCAGCAGCAATTTTCCCTTCGTATGAGGCTTTATGTGCTAATTGAGGACCTGCAACAACATCACCAATTGCATAAATATTGCTGATATTCGTACGGCATTGCTTATCTATTTCTATTACGCCGCGGTCACTCATTTTTATGCCTACTTGCTCTAAGCCTAATTCGTCAGTATTTGGGCGTCTTCCTACCATAACGAAGAGATAATCTGCTTCAAGAGTTTTCTCTTCACCTTTAACCTCATACTTCACAGTGACACCATTTTCACTCTCTTCAACACCTTTTGCAAGTGCTTTCGTGATAAATTCGGCACCTTTTTTCTTAAGGTTACGTTTGACAAGAGCCGTCATTTGCTTTTCAAAACCAAGGAGGATATCATCTGCGCCTTCAAGGATTGTTACCTGTGTTCCGAAATTCGCATAAGCACCGCCAAGTTCAATTCCAATTACCCCGCCGCCAATAACAACGATTTTTTCAGGGATTTCTTGAAGAGAAAGTGCCCCTGTTGAATCTAGAACACGTTTTGAATATTTAAATGTTGGAAGCTCAATTGGACGTGAACCTGTTGCAATGATTGCATTTTTAAAGGTATACGTTTGCGCTGAGTTTTCATCCATAACACGGAGAGTGTTGGCATCAACAAAATATGCTTCACCACGTACAATATCAATTTTATTTCCTTTTAATAGACCTTCCACACCGCCAGTAAGTTTTTTCACTACACCGGCTTTAAATTCCTGTACCTTTGTAAAATCAACAGTTACATTCTCAGCTGTAATCCCAATTGAATCAGAATGCTTAGCTGTTTCATAACGGTGTCCTGCAGCAATCAATGCTTTAGATGGGATACATCCCACGTTTAAGCAAACACCGCCTAAATTTGCCTTTTCAACGATAGTCACTTTCTGGCCGAGCTGTGCTGCACGAATAGCAGCCACATACCCGCCAGGACCTGAGCCAATGACAATTGTATCTGTTTCGATTGGGAAATCTCCTACTACCATGTTTTATGCCTCCATTAACAATAGTTCAGGATCGTTTAATAAACGTTTAATATGATTTAACGCATTCTGGGCAGTTGCGCCATCAATGATGCGATGGTCAAAGCTTAATGATAATGTTAATACTGGAGCTGCAACAATTTCACCGTCTTTTACAATTGCCTTTTCCGAAATACGTCCAATGCCTAAAATAGCAACTTCTGGGTGATTGATAACAGGGGTAAACCATTGTCCGCCTGCTGATCCAATATTTGTAATTGTGCAGGAAGCCCCTTTCATTTCCTCAGAAGATAACTTGCCATCACGCGCTTTTGCAGCAAGCTCACTAATTTCATTTGAAATTGCAAACATAGATTTACGATCAGCATCTTTTACAACTGGTACTAAAAGACCCTTTTCAGTGTCTGCTGCTATACCAATATTGTAATAATGCTTTTGTATAATTTCTTGTGCGGCGTCATCAATTGATGTATTCAATACTGGGTATTCACGTAAAGCACTTGTTAATGCCTTCACTACATATGGAAGGAACGTTAACTTAATTCCTTTATTTGCAGCAACTTCTTTGAACTTTTTACGATGAGCTACAAGCTTTGTCACTTCAATTTCATCCATTAAAGTCACGTGTGGAGCTGTATGTTTTGAGTTTACCATCGCTTTTGCAATTGCTTTACGGATGCCGCTCATTTTTTCGCGAGTTTCAGGGTATTGCCCTTGTGGAATAACTTTTTGAACTGGAGCAGCTGCCACTTCTTCAGGTGCTGCCGTTGTTTCTTGTTCTTGAGCCACTGGTTGCTGGACTTGAACTCCCCCGCTTAAGAACGAATCAATGTCGGTTTTTAAGACCCGGCCATTATTACCGCTTCCCGCTACTTGCTGAATATCAACACCTTTATCACGAGCATATTTCCGAACAGAAGGCATCGCGATAATTCGGCGGTCAGATTTAGCACTTGTTTGAGTTTCGGCTTGATTTACTTCAGCTTCACCCGTTTTCTCTGGAGCTTGATCTGCGGGCTTATCATCTTCTTGATGTTCATCGCCTTTGAATTTTAAATTTTCATATCCAGGCGCATCAAATGTAATAAGAACTTGGCCAACAGTTGCAACAGTTCCTTCCCCGACTAAAATTTCTTCAACCGTTCCTTTAACAGGTGAAGGAATTTCTACAACTGCTTTATCATTCTGAACTTCGCATAATACATCATCTTCTTGTACTTTATCGCCTGCTTTAACGAACCACTTAACTATTTCCCCTTCGTGGATCCCTTCACCAATGTCAGGCAATTTAAATTGAAATGACATTTAGAATCATCCTCCTACACTAACAATATAAGGAAGGACAGAAGCTGGAAAGAAGAAAATCGGTATTTGTACCGATTTTCTATTACTTCCTTCATTCTCCCCTTCGAAAGAACATAATTACCTGCTTTTTAGAAAGTTAATACTTTCTTACCAGTTTCAATAATATCCTTATAGTTTGGAAGCCAAACTGTTTCAGCTTGCGGGAATGCAAAAACTGTATCCGGCGCTGCAACGCGAAGGACAGGAGCTTCAAGACTTAAGATTGCACGGTCATTTATTTCTGCTACAACATTAGCAGCAATACCAGCCTGTTTTTGAGCCTCTTGAACGACAATCGCACGTCCTGTTTTTTCAACCGATGCAATAATAGTATCAATATCAATTGGTGATACTGTACGTAAATCGATTACCTCTGCAGAATAGCCTTCTTTTTCCAATTCTTCAGCAGCCTTTAATGCTTCATGCACCATTGCTCCATACGTAATGATCGACAAGTCTTTTCCTTCACGCTTCACTTCAGCTTTACCTAATGGAATTGTGTACTCTTCCTCAGGTACTTCTTGACGGAAAGAACGGTATAATTTCATATGCTCAAGGAAAATGACTGGGTCATTATCACGAATGGCAGAAATTAAAAGCCCTTTTGCATCATAAGGTGTTGATGGAATGACAACCTTTACCCCAGGCTGTTGAGCCATTAACCCTTCCAAGCTGTCAGCATGCATTTCTGGAGTATGTACGCCTCCCCCAAAAGGTGAACGAATAGTCACAGGCGCATTATATCTCCCTCCAGAACGATAGCGCATACGTGCCAGCTGTCCAGAAATAGAATCCATTACTTCATATACGAATCCGAAAAATTGAATTTCAGGTACTGGACGGAAGCCTTGTAAGCTAAGACCAACCGCAAGGCCGCCGATTCCAGATTCAGCTAGAGGTGTATCAAATACACGCTCTTCGCCGAATTCATTTTGAAGGCCTTCAGTAGCACGGAACACGCCACCGTTTACGCCCACATCTTCTCCGAATACAAGAACATTCGGATCATTTTGCAATTCTGTGCGTAAGGCATCAGTAATTGCCTGAATCATTGTCATTTGCGCCATAGCTTACTTCGACTCCTTTTCTTTATATATTTCATATTGTTCTTTTAAGTTATAAGGCATTCCTGCTTCTTCATGCATGATTGAAATGAGATCAGTTACTTTTTGTTTAGGTGTATCATCTGCTTGTTTTATCGCAACTTTAATATCTTCTTTAGCTTTTTCAATTGTTTCATTTTCCATTTCTTCATTCCAAATTCCTTTATCCTCTAAGAACTTGCGGAAACGGACAAGCGGGTCTTTCTTTTCCCACTCATTATCAAGATCAGCTGTACGGTAGCGTGTAGGATCGTCTCCTGCCATCGTATGAGGACCATATCGGTAAGTTAGGGTCTCAATTAATGTTGGGCCTTCCCCATTGATTGCACGCTCACGCGCTTCTCGTACAGCCACATAAACAGCCAATGGATCCATTCCATCAACCTGAATTCCTGGAATTCCAGCTGCAACAGCTTTTTGAGCAAGTGTTTTAGCTGCAGTTTGTAAAGAAACTGGAGTAGAAATAGCGAATCTATTATTTTGAACAATAAAAATTGCTGGAGCCCCATAAGAACCTGCAAAGTTAATTCCCTCATAGAAGTCACCTTGCGAAGTACCGCCATCTCCTGTATAAGTCACAGCAACTGCTTTTGTTCCACGTTTTTTCATTCCTAGTGCTACCCCTGCTGCTTGAATGTATTGAGCACCGATAATAATTTGCGGAGCTATAACATTTACACCTTCTGGAATATTCCCACCCTCATAGTGTCCTCTTGACCATAAGAAAGCTTGAGATAATGGCAGACCATGCCAAATCATTTGCGGAACATCACGATACCCAGGAAGAATAAAATCTTCTTTCTCTAAAGCAAATTGGGAAGCTAATTGAGAAGCCTCTTGTCCTGCTGTTGGTGCATAAAACCCAAGTCTTCCTTGTCTATTTAAAGAAATAGAGCGTTGATCTAGTATGCGTGTATATACCATCCGACGCATTAATTCCTGAAGCTGCTCATCACTTAAATCAGGCATTGCAGATTCATTTACTACTTTTCCTTCCTCATTAAGAATTTGAAACGTTTGAAATTGTTCTTCAACATTTTCAAGCTGCTTCTTAACATCTAATTGTGCCAATCTTGTATTAGAAGCCATACGAGTCACCCTTTCCATTATTTTAAAAGAGACTTAATAATATGAGTACAATACAATTTCTAGATTGCCCAAAACTAAGTTAAAATAGAAAGCCAAAGCAGAGTGAATTGTATTTGGTAAAAAAAGAAAATATTCAGAAATAAATAATTGCCTAGATTCCCTGCTTCATTAGGTTTCCATTTTCTTAAGTTTATAACTTCTATTGTTGTTAACTCATATTCTATCTTATTCTGTATCAATTAAATTTGCAACAGAATTGATACACATTTCTATCAATGATTTTAAGTTTAAATCACATTATTTCTCCCGTCAACTACTTGATATTAAGTTTTTACAACGTTTTCACGTTTTTTAAGTAATTCCCTTCTATAAATTCTGTATTATAATTCTTCGTATCCTGTTCTATAAAAAAACGAAACACTTTCAGTGTGTTATAGCACATCTTTCCAAAGGAAAATTTATGATTGCATTGTAAAATATAACAAGGGCAGCATTTAGTAAATGCTGCCCTTGTTCATTAGTCCTTCATTTTGACGTCTAGTCCGGATTCTTTATAGAATGATAATTTCAATTCATTGTATTGCTTTGTTTTTTCATTAAATTTTTTATTAGCATCAATTATTTTTCCATATGCTTCATT
>NZ_JBALNX010000073.1:0-1628 GCF_036962035.1 Bacillus sp. JJ1773 | reverse complement strand
TTATTCCATTAAACCAGCTAATAGATTGTCAATAAAAATCTTTTAAATTAAAAATCACTTCATGCTATACTAAAAATGCACAACTCAAATAACCCTCCGAATTTAATTTGGAAGGTTTTTGTTGTATATGAAAATATTGTTACTAAATAGTTTCTTGGAATGGTGTTTTCGTTTTTAACATTGCATAAATCCAGTGTAAAAGCTTATTAGCGCAGGCGATAATAGCTACTCTGTATGGTTTACCTTCTTCGCGTTTCAAGTCGTAGAAGGCTCGTAATCTCTTATTTCGTGCAATAGTTTCGTCAGTTGTTTTCTTTTTCCGGCTATCACGTATAGAGCATCGAACAGCTGTATAAAGCATACGGCGAAGCCTAGCTGAGCCACGTTTGGTAATATGATTTTTTGTACCTTTAAAGCGTCCTGATTCAAACACACTTGGATCAAGTCCTGCAAAGGCAACTAACTTTTTGGGATGACTAAACCGATCAATTTCCCCAATTTCAGAAATAATCGTTGCAGCGATTTTTTTACCTATACCGGGAATTGTTTGGAGTAGTTCATATTCTTCAAGTTGTACCGCTAGCTGATCAATCTCACACTCCAACGTAGAAAGCTGTTGGTGGTACGCTTGAAGTAAATCTATATACATATTCAGACTGACAAGAAGGCTATGATAAAGGGTTGATTGAAATGGGTTGCGTTCTGCAGCTACGATTAATTCCTCTGCTTTTTCAAGTGCCCAATCAAATGAACGTGCTTTACAATGCATATTAATAAACTGTGCAATTTCCTCCACACCAGCTTTTAAGACAGACTCGGAGGTAGGGAAGGTTTGTATAGTTTTTAATGAAATTTCGGCATATAAATTCCCAAAAACTCCTTTGTATTCAGGGAATACTTGATCTAATATAGCTTGGAATTGAAGCTTTGTTTGAACCATAATTCCCGTCATATTTTCATGTTGTCTTGTTAGATGCCGAAGGTTTAATAATTGAATACCTCGCTTTTTCTGTGGCTCTAAATCCTCTTTGTAATACATCTCACCTAAGTGATAAGCATCAATCGCATCTGTTTTCGTTTTTCGCAAATTAGAGCTTTTTGCTCGATAAGATACAAGTGGGTTTACGATGATGACAATGTACTCTCTTGCTTCTAAAAATTGTACAACTGGGGCATGATAGTGACCTGTCGCTTCTAAAACAATAGGCGGTTTCATCCCTGTTTGACGCTCTAAATCTAGTAAATAAGAGTGTAACTCTTCTAATCCTTCCACCGTATGTTCAACTTTCACACTGTTTTTATAGGGCATTTTTTTATCCAAGAACATTTGAATCTGACTTTCACCTTTTGCGACATCCAGACCAATAACTGGATTCATAAGTTATCTCCTCCTTTTGTAGTGGATTGACCGGTAACCTCTATCTACCTTGTTATTCATATCTTCGCTTGTTATACGGGATCATCATGTCCCAACCAGCCTAATCATGTGTTAACAAGTAGAGGGCGAACAGTTTAATGGTCGGGATCAAGTCCCACGGGCGCGAACGTTCTACCCCGGCTACTATCAATCTATAAGACTAAATAAAAAATAGTCAACCAGATTTCACTGGCTGACCTTATAATACGAA
>NZ_JBALNX010000072.1:0-3464 GCF_036962035.1 Bacillus sp. JJ1773 | reverse complement strand
ATTGTAATATTGTAAATTAATATATAATTATAAATATTATATAGAATATTCAGTAAAAAGCTAAGCAGTGCACATCATGGCTGGGGCTCTAAGATTGTACTGGATACAGATAATCCTGTGGTTTTACGGCTAAATTCAAAAAATAGGGGGGGATATATAAAAAATCGGAGAAACTATTTAAGTATACTAGGTTCATTGAAATGAATACTGTCCTCTTTTCCATAAAGATATGGGGATTTTTTCTGCCTTTTTTGAAATAGTGATAAATCTTGATTCGGAGGATACTTATGAAAATCTATATAGTGGCGGATGGTGAGGGCATATCCGGGGTAGTGAATTCGGAGGAGATGCACCATTCGGGAAAGTATTATGACCAATTTAGAAAATTAATGACGATGGATGTTAATGCTGCCATTGAAGGTGCTTTTGAAGCCGGTGCTACAGAGGTTGTTGTCAATGATGCTCACTGGTCCATGCTAAATATTCTATATGAAGAACTAGATCCGAGAGCAGAACTAATTAGAGGATCTAATAAAAATTTATGTATGATGGAGCAGGTAGAAGGATTTGATGCGGCTCTTTTTATCGGCTTACATGCGAAAGTTGGTCATTCCCACGGTGTAGCAAACGAAACGATGGTTGGCCCCGAAATGTATGAAACGAGAATGAATGGGGTTCCAGTTGGAGAGTTAGAGATTAACGCAGCGGTTGCAGGCCATTTTGGAGTTCCTGTTATTATGGTTTCGGGGGACGATTGCCTAGCGAAAGAGGCAAAAGAAAGCTTGGGCGATGTAGAGACAGCTATTGTTAAAAAGTCTATTGACCGATGGGCAGCCAGATGTTTGCCAATGGTTAAAGCACATGAAGAAATTCGTTCCAAAGCCTTTACGGCTGTTAAGCGAATAAATGATTTTAAACCATATGAGGTAACGGGGCCAGTCGAAATGGAAATCGAATGGACTTCGACTGCCGAATGTAAAAAAGCAAGCCTTGTTCCCGGTTCCTATATGAAGTCGCCGAGAATTATTGCGTATAAAGGGGACACTTTTCTAGAAGCTTGGAAGGGAATATTTGCGTGCTTACATATTGGGAGCATAGCGTTTGATAAAATTTATGGGTAAAATCGTTTGACGGATAGGGTTAAAAGGCGTTATGGGAAAAGCCTTTTTTAGGGAGGAATCATCATGATTTTATGGAATGAACGTATTGTGCAGCGAGAAGAAGTGAAGATTGATTTTGAAGACCGCGGATACCAATTCGGTGATGGAGTCTATGAAGTAATTCGGGTGTACAGCGGCAAATTTTTTGAAATGGATTTTCATTTGGAGCGCTTAAAGCAGAGCGCTGAAAAAATTGATTTAGCCATCCCTTATAGTTTCATAGATATTAAGAACAAGTTAATCGAGCTTATTCAGATCAACAATATCATAAACGGGACTGTATATGTTCAAGTTACACGAGGAACAGCACCGAGAACCCACCATTTTCCGGACGAATCTACGGCTGTCCTGATCGCTTATACGCAGGAAAGTGAGCGGCCTATAAATAAAACAACGAATGGTATTTCTGCTATTCTAACTGAGGATGTGCGCTGGCTCTGCTGTGACATAAAAAGTCTCAACTTGCTTCCCAATGTTCTTGCAAAACAAAAGGCAAAAAAACTTAAATGTGACGAGGCTCTATTACACCGCGGAGAAATTGTATCAGAGGGAAGCTCAAGCAACGTATTTATTGTTAACGGGAACGTAATCAGCACACACCCAGCCAACAATCTGATATTAAATGGAATTACTAGAAAAGTGGTATTCCAATTAGCTAGAGAGAATCATATTGAAGTTAGGGAAGAACCATTTACAATTGATAAAATGCTCAGCTCCGATGAAATCTTTATTACCAGTACTACCTTTGAAATATCGCCGGTCATTAAGATTAATGATACAAAAATAGGAAATGGCATTCCCGGTATTGTGACACAGACACTGCAAAAGGCATTTGATGAGCGCATTTGAGGTAGTATTTCGGTGGAATGTTTGGTAATAAGAAGCGGCTACTTACAATACAGTAGCTGCTTTTTTTTATTTGTAAAAAAGAAGGGGATTGGGAAATTGGCTGACAAGTGGGTAGAATTGGCTGACAAAGTGCTCAATTTGGCCGAGAAACGATTTAAATTGGCTGACAACGTACCCGATCTGGCTGATAAACGAGTTAAAATAGACTATCACAGATTTAAGTTAAAAAAATATAGTTTTTTTAAAAAAAACTAAAAATGTGTTTACAATTTTCAAAATATTTATTATTCTAAATAAAAAGAATAATATAATCCTTTTTATTTTCAAAATGAATGTTTATATCCTTTTTTTGAATGGAGCAATTTAAATGAGCATTGAGAATTTATTAAAAGAAAAATACCCAACATTGTCAAAGGGACAAAAAAAAGTGGCAGATTTATTACTAAAAGATGTAGTTAGTTTTAGTATGTCCACAGCTTCCCAAATTGCAAAACAAGCTGAGGTTAGTGAAACAACAGTAATTCGATTATCTTATGCTTTGGACTTTGAAACTTTTTCGCAAATGCAAAAGTTTATACAAAAGGACTATTTATTTAAGAAGGATCAGTTGGAAAATTTATCAACCGAAGAGTCAAATAACAATCTAGATTTCATCGATAGTTCGATAGAAAAAGAAATTGAGATACTTAGAACCTTAAGAAATAAATTAGATATAAATCACTATTGGCATGCAATTGATGAAATTATGGCTGCCGACGAAGTATACATAGTAGGGTTTAGGGCTTCTTATGCTGCAGCTTATTGGTTGTACTTAAAGTTAAAAATGCTGAGAAAAGATGTGAATTTAATTTCCTCTGAAACTAGTTATCCTGAAGATTTATTAATTGAAACTAATAAGAAAACATTGTATATCTTTATTTCTTTCCCAAGATACAGTGCTCGGAGTTTAGAAATTGCCAAAACAGTAAAGGAACAGGGAACAAAATTAATAACAATTACCGATCATCTATTATCACCAATATCTCAAATCTCTGATGTAAGCTTCACAACTCAAATAAATACTAATTCGGAAAACTTTATCCCTATTAGTTCTATCTTGAGTTTACTAAATATTATTACTACCGGAATCGAAATGAAGTATGAAAGGGAAGTGATGGAGAGAGTACGAAAAATTCAAAACAAGTACAAAGAATCAGATTACTTTATTGAATGAAGAATGAGAGAAAAAATGAGAAATGGGGAGGTAATCCTTTAGAAAATTTCCTGAATCGAATAACCATTTTTAAGTGCTGGTCATGTTTATATTAATCTTACAAAATATAAACATTAAAGTTAAATGATGAAAGAAGTCAAGGAATTCGTGAAAGCGATTTCAGCCAAGATCTACAGTTGAAGTTAGTCGTCTTCCAAAGGATGTATTAGTTTAAATTGAGGCAATAGCTGCCTATAGTACTC
>NZ_JBALNX010000071.1:0-37706 GCF_036962035.1 Bacillus sp. JJ1773 | reverse complement strand
CCCTTGAAAAACAAGTGTTATAAACACTTCATAGTGAGCGTTTTCACCTGGTCCCTTGAAAAACGAGCGTTATGAACACTTCATAGTGAGCGTTTTTACCTGAACCTTGAAAAACGAGCGTTATGAACACTTCATAGTGAGCGTTTTAACCTAGTCCCTTGAAAAACGAGCGTTATGAACCCCTCATAGTGCGTGTTTTAACCTAGTCCCTTGAAAAACGAGCGCTATGAACTTCCCATAGTACGCACAATTCACCTGTAATCTAGCAAAACGCTCGTCATATACACGAAGCTCTCTTATCGTCCAGCGTGATAGATATCCATCTGTCGACTTTTTAATTTTTTTCCAAGTGTACCTTCAATCAACAGGGCCGATTTTAAAAGTTGCTCAAGGTTGATCCCTGTTTCAATCCCCATTTCATGAAGCAAATACAGCAAATCCTCCGTAGCAACATTCCCTGACGCGCCTTTCGCATAAGGACATCCGCCCAATCCGCCAAGCGCACTGTCAAAAATGGTTATGCCCATTTCAAGGGATTTTACTATGTTGGCAAGTGCCGTTCCTCTTGTATCATGGAAATGCATCGCAAGCTTTCCAGAATCGAAATGCGGCATAAGCTCTTCCAAAAGGGCTTCCACCTGACTTGGTACACCAACCCCAATCGTTTCACCGAGCGAAAGCTCATCAATGCCCATTGAAAACAGTCGGTCCGCAACTTCCCTAACCTTTGATGAGGCAACAGCTCCATCATACGGACAGGCAATTACCGTAGACACATAGCCACGGACAGATTTTCCAGCTTGTTTTGCTTCCTTAACTACTTCTTCAAGAATGGGGTATGTTTCTTCTATCGACTTATTGATATTGCTTAGATTATGTCCCTCACTTGCGGACATGAAGACGCTCACTTCATCGATACCTGCTTCTAGTGCACGTTCAAGCCCTTTAAGATTAGGAACGAGGGCGGCATAAGTGACGCCCTGTTTTCTTTTAATGGTCTTAAGTACATCGTAGGCATCAGCCAGCTGAGGAATCCATTTAGGGTGAACAAATGAGCTAACCTCAATATAGGAAAGCCCCGTTTCTGAAAGCGAATTAATCCATGAGATCTTATCTTCCGTTGGAACAAGCATTTTTTCATTCTGCAGTCCATCCCGCGGTCCTACTTCTTTAATCGTGACTTTTTCTGGCAGTTTCAACATTTCACCCCCTCAATGCTTTTATGACCGTTCTTAAAGTCCACTCTAATTTCGCATAGCAACCCAGTGGACTCAATCAATCATAATCAGCTTGTACCCTACTCGGTTTCTACAAGCAAATCAGAGTCGTTTACAAATTCCCCTTCCTGGGCATGGACCTTTGTCACGATTCCATCTTCCTCAGCCGCAATCGGAATTTCCATTTTCATAGATTCGAGGATGACTACGTCCTGACCCGCCTTCACCACGTCACCTTCTTTAACTAATACCTTCCAAACATTTCCTGCCATACTTGCTTCGATTTTCGCCATTTGTCATTTCTCCTCACTTAGTTGATGTAATGAACGGTAAATAATATTCGTTTACAAATTGGGTCGTTGTGTAACCTGATAAGAATTGCTCATGAGTTACAGTTTTAAGCAGCATCGGGATATTTGTCTTAATCCCAACAATTTTATAATTTTCGAGGGCCGTCTTCATTCGTGCAGCAGCCTCATCCCTTGTTTCACCCCATGCTATCAATTTAGCAATCATCGGATCATAAAAGGGTGTCACTTGAGAACCTGCTTCAATTGCACATTCATTCCGGATTCCTTCACCGTCCGGCAGCTGGAATTCGGTTATTTTTCCAGGCGATGGGAAAAAGGTGTTTGGATCTTCTGCATAGATCCTGACCTCAATGGCATGCCCCTTCCGTATTACCTCTTCACGGGTAAAAGAAAGCGGTTGACCCGCGGCAACTTTCAGCTGTTCCTCTACAAGATCGAGGTCGGTAATTTCTTCTGTAACCGGATGCTCAACTTGCAATCTTGTATTCATTTCAAGGAAATAATAATTTTGCTCTTTATCTACTAAAAACTCAATCGTGCCTGCGTTTGAATAGCCAATATGCTCAGCTGCTAAAACAGCTGCATCCAGCATTTTCAAGCGTGTATCTTCGCTAATAAAAGGGGACGGTGCTTCTTCAACTACCTTCTGATTACGGCGTTGGATAGAGCATTCCCTCTCCCAAAGCGGTACAACATTTCCATACGTATCAGCCAGGATTTGAACTTCAATATGATGTGGCTCTGGAATATATTTTTCTAAAAACATAGCTCCGTTACCAAAAAAGGACTCTGCCCGCTTTTGATTGCCGGCGAACGCTTTAACAAGCTCCTCCTCCGAATGGACGAGCTGCATTCCGATACCACCACCGCCTGCAGATGCCTTCAGCATAAGAGGGTAACCAATTTTTTCGGCAGCCAATTTGGCTTCATCTTCGTCTGCAAGAGGGGTGTTAATGCCTTCAATGATCGGCACTCCCGCCTCCTTCATCATCTTGCGCGCTTCAATTTTGCTGCCCATTGAAGCAATAATTTCGGGTGCTGGGCCGATAAAAACTAGGCCTTCATTCTTGCATCTTGCTGCAAATGCCGCATTTTCCGACAAAAGTCCGTAGCCTGGATGAACGGCCTCTGCTCCACTTTCTTTAGCAATCCGAATTATTTCGTCCACATTTAAATAACTCTGGTTTACTTGGGGCTTGCCCACACAATAGGCTTCATCTGCGTTTCGAACGAAAAGCGAATCAGCATCAGCCTCTGAATAAATGGCAACTGTTTTAATCCCAAGCTTTTGACATGTACGAATCACCCGTAAAGCGATTTCGCCGCGGTTTGCGATCAATATTTTTGAAAACAAGAACATCACTCCTTTCGGTTGCTGGGTTAATCGTTTTTATAGATCTAACCATGCAGTAGGGACACTTACCCCTTGCACTTCGTCAAATGGTTAATTGATTAATAGAATGCTCACGAAGCTTGAACTTTTGGATTTTTCCGGAAGCAGTCATAGGGTAGTCATCCGTAAAATTGATATATTTAGGAATCTTGTGGCGTGCCACTTTGTTTTTAAAATATTCCTTGATTTCTTCAGCAGTTGCCGTTTCGCCATCCTTCAAAATCATCCAAGCCATTACTTCTTCGCCGTATTTCTCATCAGGAATCCCGATTACTTGGGCGTCAAGCACCTTCGGATGGGTATAAAGATACTCTTCGATTTCCCGAGGATAGATGTTCTCCCCACCTCGGATAATCATATCCTTCAGGCGGCCTGTAACCCGGCAATAGCCATTTTCATCCATAACAGCTAAATCACCTGTATGAAGCCAGCCATCTTCATCAATGGCCTCCCTCGTTGCATCTTCATTCCTATAATAGCCCTTCATCACATGGTAGCCCCTCGTGCAAAGCTCGCCTTGTTGATTAGCCGGCAGTTCTTTGGTCGTTTCAGGTTCCACAATTTTTACTTCTACATTCGGAAGAGCTCTGCCAATCGTTTCTACCCGCAGCTCGAACGGATCATCTGTCCGAGTCTGAGTTATGACCGAAGATGCTTCAGTTTGACCGTAGCAAATCGTAATTTCCGTCAAATTCATTTTGTCCATAACAGCTTTCATCACTTCGACTGGGCAATTGGAACCAGCCATTACCCCAGTACGAAGCGTGGAAAGGTCATATTTTGCAAAATTAGGATGATTGAGCTCAGCGATAAACATTGTCGGTACCCCGTGAAGTGCTGTGCATTTTTCTTGTTCAACTGTTCGCAACACCGTTTCAGGGTCGAATTCTTGAACAGGTACCATAGTTGCCCCAACACTGACACAGGCTAGCGTCCCGATGACACAACCGAAGCAATGGAAAAATGGAACAGGAATACAGAGTCGATCCTGGTTCGTTAACTCCATGCACTTCGCAATGTTATAACCATTATTTGTCAAGTTACTATGGGTCAGCATGACTCCTTTTGGAAAACCCGTGGTGCCGGATGTGTATTGCATATTAATAACATCATCTGGCTCCAAAGCGGCCATTCTCTCCTTTAATTCTTCATCTGTAACTTGACTAGCTAAGTCAATGATATCGGACCAGTTGTAGGCTCCATCGTACTTCTTTTCACCAAGAATAATCACGTTCTTCAATAATGGCAGTCTTTTCGACTCAAGCTTTCCAGGTTCAGATGTTTTCAGTTCTGGACACAGCTCATAAATGGTGTCGATATAAGAATTCCCTCTGTAATCTTCAATTAAAAAGAGTGTAGTACTGTCTGATTGTTTTAATAGATATTCAAGTTCTGAGGAGCGGTAGTTCGTGTTGACCGTGACTAATACAGCACCCATCTTTCCTGTGCCAAATTGCAGGCTTACCCATTCCGGGACATTTGTCGACCAAACAGCAACGTTTTCTCCCTTTTGAATACCAAGTGCCATTAAGCCCTTTGCTACCTGCTCACATACAGCATTGAATTCATAGTATGAGTAGCGGAGGCCCCGATCAGGATATACAAGGGCATCATGGTCTGGCATTTCCTTAGCTCGGTCTGATAAAAGCTGTCCTACACTTTTTCGGATCAATTCGGTCATTTTATTTCCTCCTGCCTATTAACATCCTAAATGGCGTGCAATGACCAAACGCTGGATTTCGGACGTGCCTTCCCCGATTTCCATTAATTTGATGTCGCGCAAATGGCGTTCAACATCATATTCTTTCATATAGCCATAGCCGCCATGAATCTGGATTGCCTGGTTGCAGACGCGGAAACCAGCTTCTGATGCGTAAAGCTTAGCAAAGGCGGATTCCTTTCCAAATGGTTTACCTTGATCCTTTAGCCATGCTGATTTGTAAACCATATTACGGGCCAATTCAATCTCCATCGCCATATCCGCCAATTTAAACTGGATCGCCTGGAAGTTAGAAATGGATTTCCCGAACTGCTGCCTTTCTTTTGAATATTGAAGGGCTTTCTCATAGGCAGCCTGCGCAATGCCGACAGAAAGGGCTGCGATCGAAATCCTTCCTCCATCTAACGTATATAAAAATTGGCTGAAGCCCTTTTTCTCATCGCCAAGCAAGTTCTCCCTCGGAACTCGCACATTTTCAAGAACAATTTCACATGTATTGGAGCCGCGGACACCCATTTTGTCATAATTACAGGAAATCCTTACGCCCGGTGCATCAGTTGGCACAATAATCGCAGAGACAATATTGCGGCCATTGTCTTTTTTACCCGTGACAGCGGTTACAATAACTTGCCTAGAGTAGCCAGCATTCGTAATCCAGCATTTTTCTCCATTAATGACCCACTCGTCACCATCAAGCACGGCTTTTGTTCTTGTTCCGCCTGCATCGGATCCAGCATTCGGTTCCGTCAAACCAAAGGCACCCATCGTTTCACCTTTCGCCATCGGCACAAGCCATTCCTGCTTTTGTTCCTCAGTTCCGAAATAATATATTGGGCTTGCCCCGAGGCTAGTGTTTGCAGCATAGCTTAATCCAGTGCCGCCACATGCTCTCCCAATTTCCTCCACTGCGATGATATAAGAGATCGTATCCCCGCCAGCACCGCCATACTTTTCAGGAAAAGGAATGCCCAGTAAACCAAGCTCTCCCAGCTTTTTAAAAATTTCATAGCGCATTTGTGAAGTTTCATCCACTTCTTTTGCGTATGGCTTTATTTCTTTCTCTGCAAAATCCCTTACCATTTCCTTAAGCATTTGCTGTTCATTCGTTAATTCGAAATTCACGTTTTTTCCTCCTCTTTTTAAAGACCGACCAGTTGGTCTGTATAGAGTATAGGTAATGCTTCGAATTGGGATCATGTTGTGCGGGTCTTTGTTATGGCTGTTCCAATTGAAAATACCGACTAGTCGGTCTGTCCTTTGTTTTTTAATAGCCAGCTAGAATGATATAGGCTGACTTTTAAGTAAATATGTTTTGACTGCATCATCCTTCATACCCTTTTCCGTTAAAAGTGAATGAAGAATTAAGTCATTAAATACAAGTGCAATTTCATCTATTGATAGTGGACCTTCTTTACTAAACCATTTGTATGTCCAGTTGATCATACCAATGATCGACATCGTAGAGATTTCAGCCGGTACTTCTGAGCGAAAATCGCCACTTTTTTGCCCTTCTTTTATGACATGTACGATTAATTTCCGGTACTCATCACGCTTTTCATTAATTTCCTGATAAAAATCTCCAACTAAATAGGTGCTTTCCTGGTAAAAAACAGTAATATGAGGTTTGTATAAATCAAATACTTTTGTAAAAGACTGAATGATGGCGCATAAACGAGAAACAGGTGTATCAAAATTATCATATGCTTCTCTGGCTTTATCGAGAACATAGGAGATAAATATATCATGGATGTGATAAAGCAATTCATCTTTCGATTTAAAATTGTGGTAAAACCCTCCCTTAGACGTCCCGCACTCATCAACAATTTGGCCAACCGTCACTCCATGGTAGCCATGCTTTTCAAACAAAACGAGTGCAGTCTCAACAATCCTTTCCTTGAGTGGCAGCTTCTTCATATACATCATCCTTTGAAAAAATAGTAACATAGCAGATTAGAAGTATCAATTGAAATTTCAGAAAAGATGATAATATTCAGAAAAGAACAACATGGAGTCGGACAATTAAAGTCGCTGTAAAGGTGGATTATTTTTTTGGTTATATGACAGAATGGCTACGATAATTCCGTTTTATGGAATTTTAGAGCGCCTTTTCCTTATAGACATTATGCAGCCTGTACCTAGATTTTCTTTGATTGAAAACAACTCTAAATAATTTTAAATAATAAGTAAAAAATAAACTTGTCATGTTTTAAAAAGGAATTTTTACTAATAAATTACCACTATTTTTAGAAATAGCCTTGAAAGGCGGTCTTAAATACCATGGGTAAAAGAAAAGTTAAACTTTGGACTAACCAATATGTAATTATTATTTTATTGTCTTTAGTAATGTTTTGTGCTTTTTATATGATTACAGCAGGTTTCCCAATTTTTGTATCAACAATTAGTGATAACCCTGCGATTGCGGGAATCATGACCACGACCTTAATGTTGGCATCACTCATTACGCGCTTCTTTGCAAGTGTCATAATCCAAAAAGTGAATATGAAATTGCTCCTCATTATTTCTCTCCTTTATTTTTTGGGTACAATCGGTCTTACTTTTGTAAACCAATCAATCGGATTTTTAATATTCATTCGAGCACTACAAGGTATTGGATTTAGTATGCTTACGATTTTAGTCTTTACAATATCAAGTAATATTGTTCCTAAATCTCGGTTAGGTGAGGGCATTGTTTTTTTCGCAATGTCTACAAGCGTTGGGACGACAATTGGGCCACTAATCGCAATTTCCTATCTTGCAAATTATTCATTTAAGTCGATGATGATGATAACTCTCGGACTTATGTTTTTTTCACTTGTGTGCAGTTTTTTCACAAAGAATTCGACGGTTAAAAAAGAAAAGGAAAGTCCACAGGCGACAAATAATGAACCTTTTTATAAGTACATGTTTGATAAGCGTGTCCTTCTTCCATGTATTTTGGTATCGTTGAATTATATTACTATTGCAGGAACAGTTAACTTTATGGGGGCGTTTGGTAAAGAGATCCATGTTGGCGGAAGGATTTCACAGTTTTTTATCGCACAGGGGATTGCGATGGTCATCTTTCGGGCATTCTCTGGTAAAATTTTTGATAAATTCGGTCACAGAATCCTTATTATTCCAGCCGCCATTTCAGGAGCTATAGGTTTGATTCTTTTAGGCTTTTCTACTAGTATGGTGATGGTTTTGATTTCAGGGGCATTATTCGGAATCGCTTTTGCCATTATCCATCCAATTATCCAAGCTTGGGCATTAACTCTTGTTCCACCCGAGAAAAAGGCAACAGCCAATTCTATGCTTCTTATTTTTATTGATTTTGGTTTGGCCATTGGATCAGTTGGTCTCGGGTTCTTAGCAAAAAGTGTTGGGTACGGTATGACTTTTAGTTATTCTGCAGCATTTATGATTATTATTTTGTTATTGTATCTAATTGGGAGCAAGAAAACGGTAACATTAGAAGCTAAAAGAGATAAATCATCCTGAACTTTACATACGAACGGAAAAACCATAAAAATCTGGGGCTGTACCATTGTCAACATTGACTTTTGGGACAGCCCTTACTTGATTCACGCTATCCGCTAATTGAACACACTGCTGTTTTTAACTAGGTGAGTGTAACTACAAAAATTGTAAAGAATGAGCAGATACTTTCAGCCTTATTGGGCCATATATTTGTTCCCCATACAGTTATGCATTTGTCTGCTCTTCCCATCTACTTCTGCCCTCACTATACCCCCTAAAGGGAAACTTCTTTCACTATTCGTTAGGAAGTTTATAAAGGTAACGCCCTTCATTAAATGGTGCGAAGGAATTAATTTTCTTCTTTAGCTCCAGGTTAATAATACCTATTTTCCCCATTCACTTTAGTAAAAGAATACAAGCAATAACGTAAACTCGTCCATATAATAAATTACTTTTGTTGAAAGGAGATGGCTATGATTGTCCAAATTACAAAACTGTCCTTCATGTGGTAAAAATCACTGTTTTTGTTCTAGTAGCAAGCTGAATGAAAACAAGTTTACGAATAGGAATGTGTTTAATCCTACGGTTAATGTAAAAGTCGAAATTGACGTAGAAAAACATAAAAATGACCGAAAAAAATGTGAGTGTTCAGCCAGAGTGAACACTCAGCAGGAAACACTGACATTTCTTGCAAGTATTTGCCCTAATTGCACTCTTCATGGAAGTACTGTTTCGGTTGTAGAAGTTGGAATGGCTTTTAACTCATCAAAAGTTAACAAGCCACAATGTATTTCTGAAAATCAAGGAACTATATTGAATGCCACAGGGGTTGGAACACTTATTATTGATCAATCAATCTCTCAGGCAAGTTTTACCCTTAATCTATTAGAATCTTTAGTAGGCAACGATTTTCTTATTTTCACTGCAAATGGTGGTTTAGATCAAAATGGAAATATTAATATTTTTGCAGCTGTTTTACAAGTGCCAGATAAAGAGCTAATGATCACATTATGCAAAGACTGTCCTACGACTTCCCAAAGGCATGTCAAACCTTCAAAATTAGACAGCATTTCAATGGATATAAAAAATGGAAAGATTGTAATGATGAAAAATGGTGAATTAGAAGTTAAAGAGCTTGAAGGCTAATACTTTTAGTACCTTCATCTTATCTGTCTTACTTTGTAAGAAAGGAGATGCTTTTCATTGTCTAAATCAAGAATTTGCCCGCATTGTGGCAAAGATCCATGTAATTGTACGAATAATAAACAGAATGAAAACAAATTTTTCAATAGGAATGTATTTCACCCAACTTTAAAAGTAGATGTGGATGTTCCTCTCGAAAAACGTAATCGAATCAAAAAAAAATGTGAGTGTTCAAGCAAAGTAAATATACAGGATACTTTTCTTTTCAATGCAAATATTTGTCCTAAATGCAGAATACATGATAGTACGGTTTCATTCGCTTTTGGAAATATAACATTCAACTCAACAACAGTTGTACTGCCTCAATGTATGACAACCGACAATGGTGCAAAATTGATTACTGCAGGGAATGGAACACTTGCTGCTTTTTCCGAAGAATTTCAAATCATTATCCAAGGAACTTTCACACTTGCTCTAGAGAAAAATATCGTTTTTAACGATATGTTATTGGACTTAATATCATTAACGGTAATTGGATTTGATCAAAATGGAAATACGGTATTTCTTTTACTTCTTATCTTACTAGTTCCAAATGAAGACTTTATTATCTCTTTATGTGATCATTGTCCACCGTATTCCCCTAAAATGAATAACCAAACTTCAAATATTAATAATCATCATAAGCAAATAAGTAAAGGAAAAATCATCATGATGAAAAATGGCCAAATTGTTATAGATACAAGATTATAATGAAGCTTTTACTTGTATTAAAATAACGGGCAAAATATCCACCTGAGCCCTTCTATCTAAAGGGTGGATTTTTTTGTTAAATATACCCTTTACGCTATAATAAATTGATGGGCTAGCATTAATTAAAATTATTTACTTTAGTAACATCGATGCCCTAAATTTTTTAAAGGAGCGATCATATGAATTCACTAAGCGGAAAAACTGCCCTTATTACTGGCGCTGGCAGAGGGATTGGCCGTGCTACTGCAATTGCATTAGCAAAAGAAGGTGTCAATATCGGATTAATTGGATTAAACATGTCAAATCTTGAAAAGGTCAGTGCGGAATTGAATCAATATGATGTGAAGGTTTCAGGGGCAGCAGCCAACGTTTCAGAACTTGAATCGGTTCAACACGCGGTTGACCACATTAAGTCCGATTTAGGACCGATCGATATACTTATCAATAACGCGGGAGTAGCAAAGTTTGGCGGTTTTCTTGATTTAACACCTGAGGAATGGGAAAACATTGTACGCGTTAATTTAATGGGTGTATATAATGTGACAAGAGCGATATTACCGGACATGATTGACAGGAAATCTGGTGATATCGTAAATATTGCTTCAACTGCCGGCCTAAAAGGAGCACCTGTTACTAGCGCATATAGCGCATCAAAATTTGCGGTGTTAGGGCTAACTGAGTCGTTAATGCTAGAGGTTCGAAAGCATAACATTCGTGTAACAGCATTAACACCTAGCACTGTTGCCACTGACTTGGCCATTGAAAACAAGCTGATTCAGGAAAATGCAGACAATGTCATGCAGCCAGAAGATCTCGCAGAACTCATTGTTGCTGGCTTAAAGCTACATCCGCGAGTTTTTGTGAAAACAGCAGGGTTATGGGCGACTAATCCATGATGATTACATAAAAGGCATAAATTTTTATAAAAATAATCCACCTGACCTCAAAAATCCAGGTGGATTATTTATTATTGTCATTTGATTGAAATCGGAACAGTTCACTTTTCTTCAAAACCACGGAATGCTACTATAAAGCACCAATCCTTGTGGTCGCATTTGCACCAGCCTGATTTGCAAAATGAATAAACTCTTCCATTTGTACATCCGTGACAGGTCTGCCTTTTTCATGAAAACAAAATAATAACGCCGCTAGGAAAGCATCACCCGCACCAGTTGTATCAATTGCCTTTACTTCCAATCCTTTCACACATAGCTCTTTACCCTCATAGTAAACACATGCCCCAGCTGAACCTTTTGAAATAAAAAGATAAGGAATATTAAATTTACTAATCTTTTTAATCGCTTCATCCATTACTTTCGTTTCTGTTAAAAATAGCAGTTCTTCTTCCGTCATCTTAACTAAATCGGCTCGATTCAGGAATGAACAAATGGTTTTCCTGCATTCTTCTTCGCTTCCCCATCGTTTTTGGCGGATGTTTACATCAAATGCTACTAATAAATTTGTTTCCTTTGCATACTCTAATGCCTTTTCTGTAGTCTTCCTAGCTGTTTCATGAAAAAGCGTCCCCGACCCAAAATAAAAGATTTTTCCTGTTTCAAACAGCTCTTTCGCTAATTCATTTTCCGTCAGCCATTCGTCAGGTGTTGGATTCACGTATGAATGAAACACTCTATCACCGTTCCTATCCTGCTGAACATACACTAAACAAACTTTCTTTGTATAAGAACGCACAGAATAATCGAGACAAACCTCCTCTTTTTTAAATGCCTTCTCAACGAATACACTTGTTTCATCCACACCTAATTTACAAAGATAATTGGATTTTACACCTAATCTTTTCACGCCTACAGCTAAATTAACCGTTGCCCCACCGAGAAACGGCTGAAAATTTTTATTCGTTTTATCTTGAGAAATCATATCTACTATGACCTCTCCTAATGAAACAATTCCATTTTTATACATTTTTGTTACTCCTTGAGGAATATTGATTTCATGTCTTTTTTCACCAACAATGGTTGTGTAAGTACATCATTTATGAAAAAAGACTGAACATGCCAGCGACATGTTCAGTTTAGTAATGATATTAGTCGAGCAACTATTGACTCAGTACCTTTTTAACAAGTATATCATGCAAACCGATAATAGATTAACACAAATGTAGCTAGAACAAAGATAAAATTTAGAAATACAAAGATAAACTGATCGACTTTAGTATTATGCATTTTAATCGGAGGGTTGTAAAAGGACACCCCTTCAATAATAAAGACGATTAATACAATATGAATCATAAAATGACCGACGATTTCTGTCATACCAAATAACATAGTTGTCATGATAAATATAACAGTAACAACAAATCCCAAAACCCGATTCAAAATTCCGACCACTAATAAATATCCCACCACGAACTCAATAAAAGCGGCCATTACAATAAATGAACCTGGAGCAAAACCAAAAGTTGGAACTTGGTGGTTTAGGACGATATCTAAAGACATTGCTGGGTATACCCACTTTTCAACTGCTACCCAGCATAGGGATAAACCCGTTCCTAAATATAAGAATGGAAAACCAATTTTCTCTAGTTTCGTATTTCCTACTAATAAGACACCAATAATTGCGACATAAAATCCGTAATCCAACATGTGGAAAATACCGTTATTAATAGTTATAAAAATGAATAAGCCTAATAATAAAAATGCTCCAAGTTTTGTGGAAACATGATGTGGAATTAGCAATAAGCCGATTGTTACCCAAACTAGGACAATAATGATTGTATTTTCAAGATGAAATTCTGGTGCAAACAAGGTGCCGTTCGTCACTTGGATGATTAAAGAAACAGCAGTTCCATATTTCAAGATATGTCTGCTGTACTTTCTTAAGCTTGACAGCCTTATATCAATTTTTTTGATTGTGCTCCATTCCGTTGTTTTTGGAATACTAATCGCCAGAAAAGCCAGCACAATTGCTGCTAAAATGGCTAAAGAAATAAATAATGGCGATAAAATATTTTCGATTGCTTCTTTTTGTGGAGCCACCTCTGTGAACCATTTTACATGTGCATACGAAAAAAACGGAGTAACAATGATGCCTAACAATAATAGAAGTTGAAATAACCTTTTCATAACAATATTCCTCTTCTCCATATAAACAATATGATTACATTAATAATATACCCCAATTATGTCTTTTGCGTATGGATTAAAATCGACTATTATGTGAAGTGTTTCACATGATAAAAAAAGGCATATGAATTATCTTTATTTAGCCCCAAATATGATAAAAAAACAATGATCCCAGTTACTTTCCTTTTCGCAGGCAGCTATTAAGCCGATGACGGACATTTCGACTTTCCAATACACTTCAAATGTCCTTTGCTTGTGGCCAAAATGGATCAGCTCACTTCCACAATGGCCCCATTATTTTCCCTTGTTTACGACACCCAAGAGGTTTCTAATATCTCTGTATTCCTACATTACCGTCACAGATTCCCATTTGGCAACTTCTTCCCTAAGAGGAATGCATTTCACCCAACAATAAATGATAATGATGAAAAATAGCCAAATTGTTAAAGACACGAAACCTGTTTCCCTCCCCCGTCCCTTTATATAAAATTAAAATCCTGCTAAAGCTTTAGCATACTCAAAAGGTGTTGGAAGGATGCTTGGCAGTACTTGTTGCTCATCTGCTGTTCGATTTGCCTTAATTTCTGCGGCATAATGAAAATTAACTTCAAGTAACCAAACATGATGATTATGATCGATCACAAAATCAATTGCAGCGTCACCAAAGTGATTTTGGTTATTTTCTAATTGTTTTAGTGCATTCATACATAGTTGAGTAATTTCTTGAACCTTTTGCTGCGTTTTTTCCCCATTTAATTTAAATAATTCCACAAGAGCTTTTTCACCTGGAATCATTTTAATTCTGTTGGTTGAACTTGAAATAATGCTTCCTTTTTCTGCGACTTTTGTTTCCATTGCTGTATACTTCCACTTCTTTGTCGTGTCCTTTTGAAGGTATATTCTAAAATCTACTTTATTTCCGGTATAATCATACCGTATTGCCTGTTGAACAATATATTTTTGATTTTTAACCATTTTTTCTTGTAAAATGATTTCCAGTTTTTCAATAGATGAAATAACAATCTTGTTCCCTTTATTATCAGTTAAAAGATAGCCTTCCTTTCCCTTCTTTAAATGAAAAATCCCTTTACCAGAGTATAGTTTTGTCGGCTTTAAATATACATCATCATATTTGTTTAGCATTTGTATAACATGATCGATTTGTTTATATGCAACCGTTTCAGGAAGATGTTTCCTTATGTCTTGGTGTTTATGCAATTTTACCCAAAAAGTCCACTTGTTCGAATAGTCATATGGATAATTAAATAGATTTTCTCCAATATTTTCTATCCAATATCTGTAAGTCGATTTTTTCATTTCCGTTCGGTTAAATATGGAGGAAGGATATGGAAACACCCCTTGAACAAAACTTTTTGCTTTCGGATCGTAATAATAGCCTTCAATGGTTTTGTCTGACTTATTCATCGTGCTCTGCATAAAAAGGAAAATTAACCCATTTATCTGATGATTATTTTTAAATCGCAAGAGCTGCTGTTGGGGGTTTCTATAGTATTTAAGACGAACTAGAAAACCAATCACAGGACCTAGATATAGATGGTTGCTCATTAAATAATAATCGTATGGCAAATCCGGAATTGAAAGCACATTCGTTAATTTACTGGAAAGACTAATTTTACCCGGTTCAATCGTTTCATTTTGAATAATTGACAATTCTTTTGTAAATGCGCCAAAATGGAGAACAATTTTTTCAGAATTAATGTTTAATTGATTGATAGTTTCTACATGCAGATGAATGGTATTTTGATTAATATGATCATTAAATAGTAGAGTGACCTGATTGTTGTTTACTAAGTGATTTTCATTTACCTTTTTCATTAGAACCCGCCCTCCTCTATGGTTTCTTTCCTGATTTTTGGTTATAAGCTTTATACCATAGTACTTTGTTATACATAGATAAATCTTCTAAGTAGCGAAAACCACCAACGAGTGGGATAGAATTCGCCTCAATCAACCAAACATGTCCGGATTCATCGACGGCAAGATCAAATCCCCAGATCTTATGAGTATCGAATTCGTTAGTGTAACATTTGGCTACTGCTAAAGATAAATCATCTAATGCTGCCAATGTTTTTTCTAAGTCCAAGTTGGTAATATTTGAGTTTAATAGAGCCTCTTCCACCGTTACAACAGTTGCCCCATTCTGTAAATTGGTGATAATATAACCGTCTTGAGCTACTTTTCCGTGTTTCCCTGTAATCACCCAATCTAATTCTTCTCGTTTTCGCTGGACGATATAGCGAAAATCTATTGGATTCCCTTTTACTTTTGCAAGTGAGATGCAAATTTGGACAAGAAACTCCCTTCCCCCAAGTCTTGCTTGTAAAAATTGTTCGAGCGATTTTTCCTCCATAATAGTTGTTTGTCGTTTTCGAAGGTGAACTTCATATATCTCGTCCGTGATTTTCGATACTTTTATGATTCCCCTTCCTCCATTCCCTCGAGTAGGTTTTATCATTATCTCCTTATATCGACTCATCATTTCCCAAAATCGGTCTTTCGTATAAAGATGCGTCTCCGGTAAAAATTTCACTAGTTCCTTACATTCTAATAAAATTTGATGCTTGTACCATTTATCCATAATTGAGTTTTTCTCCAATTCAACCACTCCATAGACTATTCTTAACGTCTTTTCAATATATGGTAATTTCACATGACTGCTTGTTGCATTGCCTAAAAGTGAAAAGATAGGTACAAACCAGATGCATTTAAAAATGCAGGGGAATACACTATGCAAGAGGTATTTTATAAGGAAGGAAGATGTTAACATTGTTGAAGCCGATTCTTACGCTACATGATATTTTTGGCGATGGTTATATTTTTAATGGAAGAGGTTCATATCATAACAGCCAATGGCTCCCCAATTCCATTTCACAAGATTCATCTTCAGGCAGCATGTTAACATTAGCAGGAGAAACACCCATTCTTTGCCACAAGGATGTTGTTGATCCATTATGTTTAGAAATTCTTAAAGATGCTGGCCTCCAAGTTGCACGAAATATTTATACGTATGATAACGAAAATAGTTATTACAATCTATTAAATCAATTACAAAAATTAAATCAAAAAATGATATTAAATTACGCTCATCTGCCCTGCGAAATCGATAAAGAAAAGTACTGGATTAAAACAGAACTATTAACTTATTTAAATAATAAAAGGTACTTAGGAGAGTTAGTTCCGAAACAGTATGTTCCTGATCGGATAATTCTACCTATTTCTAAGTTAACCAATAATGATAAAATTTCTTTTGAGTTTCCGTTCGTTGTAAAAGCAGTTACAGACCAACCAAGCGGCGGCGGGTTTGATATAGTCATATGTAAAAACATAGAAGATCTAAAGCAAGCAACGCAGATTTTTAAATCCTGCCAATCTATTATTATTGAAAAATTTCTTTCTATTAAAAAAAATTATTGTGTTCAGTTCGTTCAAACTCATAAAGGTAAAATGATATACCTTGGTTCTGCTGAACAGATTATTAGTGATGAGGGAAAATACAGTGGTAATTGGATAGATGCAGATGATCAACCTCCGGACGCTGTAATCCAAATAGGCAAGGAAATCATGGAAAAAGCGGTTTCTCTTGGCTATTGGGGTGTAGCCGGGTTCGATATCGTTATAACCGAGGATAACCGTATCTTTGTCATAGATTTGAATTTTAGACAAAATGGTTCTACGGGAGCTTTACTATTTATGGAACAGATTATGACTTCTCTAAGTGTAAAAGTATTGAAACTTCGTAAATGGAAAACAAATCTGGGTTTTGATAAATTCAAGAAATCAGTCAAGCCCATGGTAAGTGGAAAAATGTTAATACCCCTCTGTATTTACAATCCGACCATACAAAACCCGGACAACCCTATCTATTTATCAAGCATCTTAGTTGGAAATTCAAAAGATGAAATAAAACAAATTGAAGGCCAAATGGGAAAAATAGGATTTAAATAAAAAGATGGGCATATGGACAGGGGCTAACTGTCTGTCCCTTCATCTCATAGTTTCTTCTCTTTACCGAAAAAATATTTGACAATTTTGTGAACAAAATGAATAATAAATGAAAAAGGGGGATGAATTAAATGGAATCTAAGTTAAAAATACTTAATGCTACAAAGTCTGTTGGGTACACAGCCCTTGCTATTGGTATCGCCATTTTTCTATACGGTTTCTTTGTAAGCGATTACAGCATACTAACAGGCGTTGGTATTGGAACTGTAATGGGGGCTATCTTTATCTTCCTTATTGGGGTATTTTTCGTTGCTACAGAAGAGATGAATGAGAAAACAGATAAAGGGATCAAGGTTTATTAATTAGTTATAAATCAGTCATAGACTTTGAAAATAAAATATAAAAGGAGCGCCAAAATAGACGCTCCTTTAGATGTATTATGCCATATCCCAGATCAAAATTAGTAATGTACCGAAAACGGTAACTAATGCGATAGCAAATGCATAATAAATATTCGTATAAATTGAACCTTTGTCTGCTGTTTCACCAGCATGCATAAATACAACGAGTTGAACGCCTGCTTGCACGAATGCTGTTACTAAAAGAATGGTCATACCCATTGCAAATGATAAATCAAAGAAGTAAACAGCAAGTGCCACAACAGTGAGAACCAACGAAAATACAAAACCAATGACTTGTTTGCGCGGGAATAATTCGCTCATGTTTACATCAATCCTTTCAAGTAGACGAAGCTAAAGATGAAAATCCAAACAACGTCTAGGAAATGCCAGTAAAGTGAAAAGATAAACGCTTTATTCGTTGTTTTAGGAGTCAAGCCTTGTTTTTTAACTTGCAGGATAATGAATAATCCCCAGAATAAACCAAGCGTAACGTGCGCTCCATGTGTTCCTAATGTTGTTAATAAGGCCGCAGTAAAGGCACTCGTTTGCAGACCTGCTCCAATGTGAACATAGTGTACGAATTCATAAATCTCAACGCCTAAGAAGATAAGGCCAAGAATGAGTGTGATGGCAAAAAAGGTCATCATCGCTTTTTTACGGCCAATGCGCATCGCATGAACACCAAGCCCGATCGTGAAACTGCTTGTTAAAAGCACGAATGTTTCAATTAGCACTGGTGCAATTTCAAAAATCTCGGCTCCTGATGGCCCGCTTCCTGTCCGATCTACTAATGTGAAGTAGGTTGCAAAAAGTGTGCCAAAGAGCATAATTTCAGCTCCAAGGAAAATCCAGAAGCCTAAAATATTCATTTGATTTTGCTCAGTACTGTATTCAAGTGGAAGCGCGTGATCTATTTTCATTAGCTAGCACCTCGCAATTTTTTTTCTGTGTCTTCAACTTCTTCAACGGAAATATAATGCCCATCATCTTGTTTAAATGAATTATAAGCCATACAAGCAAAAATACCGATTGTTGTAATAATTAATGGAATCCACATGCTAAATACAAATGAGAAGCCCCATACGAAGAAAATACTGCTCATAATAAACGGAACACCACTGCTATTTGGCATATGAATTTTTTCAATTTTATCTTTAAAAATTGATTTACCTTTTTTCTTATGATCCCAGAATGGTTCAATTGAATTTACTTCCGGTGTCACAGCAAAGTTATAGGCTGGAACCGGAGTATGTGTAGCCCATTCAAGTGTACGAGCATTCCATGGATCCGAACTGATATCTCTTGAAGCATAGCGTGTGCTGTAATAAACATTATAGACAATTAACGCGAAGCCAATTGCAAGTCCAATTGCCCCGGCAAATGATAGTAAGTTTAGTGGTCCAAAGCCAGCTTCTTCAGAGTAAGTGTACATACGGCGTGCCTGCCCGTCTAAGCCCGTGAAGAACATCGGGAAGAATGTTACGTTAAAGCTGATCGCGATAAACCAGAATGCCCATTTACCAATTCTTTCACTCAGCATGAATCCGAACATTTTTGGCCACCAGTATGTGAGACCTGCAAGCATCGCAAATACGACACCAGGAATAATTGTATAGTGGAAGTGAGCGACTAAGAACATCGTATTATGGTATTGATAGTCGGCACTTGCCATCCCTAACATAACCCCAGTTACCCCACCGATTGTAAAGATCGGAATAAATCCAACAGAATAAAGCATTGGAACGGTAAATTCAATTTTCCCTTTATACATCGTTAATATCCAGTTGAAAATTTTAATTCCAGTCGGAATCGCAATCGCCATTGTCGTAATCGAGAAAATACTATTCGTTAATGGTCCCTGCCCCATTGTAAAGAAATGGTGTGTCCAAACTAGGAATGATAAAAACGAGATGATTACAATGGAAGCAACCATTGATTTGTATCCATATAGATTTCTACGTGCAAAAGTGGAAATAACTTCACTGTAAACTCCGAATGCCGGTAAAATTAATATATAAACCTCTGGATGTCCCCAAACCCAGAATAGGTTTGCCCAAAGCATATCCATTCCGCCATTTGTCGTTGTAAAGAAGTTTGCTCCAAATAGTCGATCCATTGTTCCGAGTAGTAGTGCAACTGTTAGTACTGGGAACGCGAATACAACGATAACGTTCGCAATAAAAGCAGTCCATGTGAACATAGGCATCTTCATTAAGGTCATGCCCGGTGCTCTCATTTTTAAAATAGTCGTCATAAAGTTAATCCCCGAAATCAATGTACCGATCCCTGCAATCTGTATCGCTATCATATAATAGTTCGTTCCTACAGATTGACTGAAATCATTTCCTGCAAGTGGGAAATAAGAAGTCCAACCTGCATCAGGAGATCCCCCGATGACGAAGGAAATGTTGAATAACATCGCACCCATAAAGAATAACCAGAAGCTTAGTGCATTTAGACGCGGGAATGCTACGTCACGAGCACCAATTTGTAAAGGAACAACGAAGTTCATTAGGGCATAAATAAATGGCATCGCCATAAAAATGATCATGACCACCCCATGGGTAGTAAATACTTCATTGTAATGCTGTGCATCAAGCAGCGTATTTTCAGGTACAGCTGTTTGTGCTCTCATCATAATCGCATCTACCCCACCACGGAAAAGCATGAGGAGCGCAGAGATTAAATACATAATACCGATCTTCTTATGATCAACAGTTGTCAACCATTCACGCCATAAATAACCCCATTTTTTAAAATATGTTAAACCGGCAATAATCGCGATTACTGTCAAGCCAATCGCTACCATGGATGCATAAATCGCTGGACTTGGATGAGGAATGGCAAATCGATCAAAGTAATCCATTTTTTTTGACTCCTTTCGGGAAAAAATAATGCTTATCGAATAAAACAAATTTTTATCAATCTTTGAATCTATTAGTGATTGTTATGTTCGGAATGATTTTCGTTTGAATCATCATGAGAATCGCCTGCTTCGTGTTTATCATCAGCATGTTGTCCTTCATGAGAATCATTTGACCCATGATTATGTTCAGGAGCAGGACTAAATTCTAAATGAGTATTGCTAAAAGTTAATTGACCAAGATGGCCAGGTTCAAGCAGTTTTTCGAATTTTTCTTCTGTTAAAGGCTCAGCAGTCTCTTTCACTTCATCTACCCAATTATCAAACTCTGCTTCGGGCATCGCTTTCACATTGAATGTATTTTCAGCGAAACCTTTTCCGCTAAAGTTTGAATTTCGTCCCATATATTCACCAGGAACATCGGCTGCTAAGTGCAACGTGGTGACCATGTCAGCCATCGCATATTTTTGTCCACCAAGCTGCGGAATCCAGAAGGCCGTGATTGGTCCGAATGAGTAAAGCTTAAATTCCAACGCACGATCGGTTGGGATATATAAGTAGTTAACCGTTTCGATCCCTTCTTCTGGATAGCTAAAATGCCATTTCCAGTTAGAAGTCGAAGCATATACGACTAAAGGCTCCTTATCCTCATATCCCTTCGGAGTAGCTTCTACCTCATACGTAGATCTAACAGTAATGATTGATAGGAAAATGATGATAATAACAGGAATCCCTACACAGATTGCTTCAACAATCGGATTCCCTTCAATATGTGGAGGTTCGTAATCTTCCCGTTGTTTCGATGCACGGTATTTTAATAGTACAAAAACTAACAGTGCAAAAACGGCAATGACAATGATTGCCATCATCGCAATCGATATCCAAATGACATTAGCTGTCGTTTCGGCTTGAGGTCCTTTAGGATCTAAAACCATTACTGGTTCACAGCCTGTTAGCACCGTGATAATAGTAAAAACTAAACATAAAAAAGCCCATTTTATTTTCATTGAGGGTGCCCCTTTCCTTTCATTTAAGCTTTGAAGCATTGTATAAATGTTTTTTCTGTGATTTTTATCACAATTTACAACTATCTTATTCCGATAAAACATTTAAAACAATCAATTTAGCAGGATGTCACAAAATGTTCATGATATAAAGGTGAAAAAATTCACAAAAAGTTCAAAGATCGCTAGAAACAAATATATTCATATAATAAATTTTGGCATCAGATGAAATAAGTGGATTAATATATTTATAATCAATCAATTTTTAATTTCTATCAGGATTTATGGCCCTCAACATGTATAAACAATGGTGAATGGCGTGATGGGAACGGCATTATTGCTCCAGCAGCATAGAAAACCAGGGATGAAGGGTGTTTAGATGTCTTCTTAGAGCCTTTCAACGGGAAATTTCTGGGACGAAGGTAGTTTAAAAGTCTCCTAAGAGCCTTTCAATCCGAAAATTCGGTGATGAAGAGAGTTTAAAAGCCATCATGGAACCCTTCAACGCGAAAAATCCATGACGATGGGTGTTAAGAAGAATGGATTAGAAAAACGATTAAATTAATGATAATGAAAAAGGACCAAACATAGAGAATAATGTCCAGTCCATCGAAATTAGGTTTCCTTTATTTCAAAATAAAGAGGAACAACCTCCGTCCCCTATAACCACGCCTCTGCTAATTTTTGAATTCCTTCTTTAATTTCTTCTATTGTAAGCCCCCCATATCCAAGGACCACCATGTGAGTTTTCGGTTTTTTTATAAATGATATGGATGCCGGGTAAATACGGACTCCTCTCTCTACTGCCAGGTGAATTGCACATTGTTCTGTGAGGTAAGGAGGCAGCTTCAGGACAATATGCAAACCTGAATGTTCCCCGATTATTTCAAACTCCTTTGGCAAGTAAGTTTCAATGGATTCTAATAAAACTTGAAGTCTTTTCCGATAAGTCGTACGCATTTTGGCAAGATGCCGTTCAAAGTGGCCTTCTTTCATAAAATCTGCCACTGCTAGCTGATCCATACGGGAGACAGTTGATTTTTGCTGTTCATTAAATTTTTCGAATGCAATAACTAAAGATTTGGGTATTATCATATAGCTCATTCGAATGGAAGGAATGAAAGATTTAGAAAATGACCCAAAATAAATAACATGCTGAAGTTGATCAATCTGTGCCAAAGCCGGAATCGGCAGTCCTTTGTAGCGATATTCCGAGTCATAATCATCTTCAATAATAAAACTTTTATGTTCATTGGCCCATTTTAATAAACCGACCCGACTTTCAAGTGACATGATCATTCCGAGTGGAAACTGGTGGGCAGGTGTTGTATACACCAAATCTAATTTTTCATTAGGGATGGATACCCCTAAGTGATCTACTTGAATAGGAGTCACTGTCAGTCCTAGCTTAGCAAATACAGCCTTTGCCCGTATAAATCCAGGTTCCCATACCAATACGTGTTTCCATTCCGAAAAACTGACATATATCCTGTAACTGCATTTGTGTTCCGCTATAAATGAATACTTGGGCTGCTTCACACTCGACACCACGTGAACGCCCTACATATTTGGCAATTTCTGTCCGCAACGCCCATTCCCCCTGCCACGGACTGCTCACTAAATTCCCTTCTTCCATATGTTTTCGAATCTATCTTTTCCAAATCTGAAATGGAAAATGGACTGAATCCACATGTCCAGAATTAAAATCAATTAATCCTTCTTGGTTCAAACATACAGAAGATTCCTGCATAGGCATATTCTTTGTGATCGGTTGCCATTCTTGTTCAATTGCAGACACAAAATAGCCTGACCGCTCACGACTAATAATATAGCCTTCCGCCAAAAGTTGTTCATACGCTTCACGAACTGTATGAATACTTATATCAAGCTGTGTAGCAAGCTGCCGTTTTGAAGGAAGCTTGCTATGTGGAAGAACTGTTTTTTTTAGAATGGCTTTTTTTATTTGTTCATAGATTTGGATATACATAGGCTTTCCTTGCACTAAATATATAGGCAGTTCCATTTTATTTCTCCTTTTGGTATGGTCATTTTTTTCTTTTTGGTTATTTTCATCATACCAAAATTTCAATTAAATGAAGGAAAGGAGTGATTATTTATGGAAAAAATTATATTAGAAAATGAGGTTGTTTGCTTAAAGGAATTGGATCAAAATGACTTAGATGGTATTTTTGAAGCTTCACAGGATGAATTAATTTGGAAGCATATGACCCTGAACATCGCAACTAAAGTAGATTCGGTTGAATTTCTGCAAAATGCATTAACCAATAAAGAGCACGGAACAGAATATCCATTTGTCATTATCGATCAAAAAACAAAGCAAATTATCGGTTCCACTAGATTTCTAGATTTACATTTAAAACATAAGCGATTAGAAATCGGTTACACATGGCTGAATACAAAGTATTGGCGTACAAATATCAATACAAATTGTAAGTATTTGCTCCTAGAATACTGCTTTGAAAATCTTGGCCTTCATCGCGTTCAACTGAAAACAGATCATGAGAATTTCCGGTCGCAAAAGGCCATCGAACGAATTGGCGGCAAAATAGAAGGGATCCTGCGTAATCATATGATTCGCCAAGATGGCACAGCCCGACATACGGTCATTTACAGTATCACGCATGAAGAATGGCCGTATGTAAAGGAGCATCTTCAAAAGTTGATGAGATAGTTAAGTAGTCAATAAGGGATTTTGCAATGCTCTCAATTGGAGGAGATCTGGGCAAAATTATTCCCAGACCTCTTTCAATGTATCTCGGAAAAGCTGGTTGAGTTCATTAGTTGGATTTGGAACACCGCAATGTCTCCTTTTTCCAAATTCTTCGAGACGTTCAATTTCTTTTTGAATAAATGAATGGAGGACGACTATGTTCAAGTCTGTGCCCCACTCTTCTCCATCCATTTTGTGTTGAATAATTTTAACAATTTCTTCTTTCACTTCTCCTGGAGAAATAAGCGTTTCAAACAAAATATGAAAGTTAACTGGAGGTATTGTTTGAAACTTTTCTATCCATTTAGCTGCTAGAAGTGGTCTTAATACATTGATATATTTCTTAATTTTTCGTTCATTCCCTTGAATACAGTCACGGAAATTCCCTTTTGCCATCCTAACATAATGATTTACCCCAATCACAGGTGAAAATACATTCTGTGCCATCAGCCGTATCTGCTCAATGGTTGTATAGGATTCATCATAAATAATACTAGAGTGTAACCATTCGAAAAGTGACGGATTGGATTTCCTTAATAATCTCAACGCCTTCGTGAGCTCCCAGCCGCTTAAATCCAATTGATCATCAATCGGAATTGAAACGGCATCCCGATTTGGAATTTCTATCGTATCCCTCTGTTGATCAATAGTTAGATACCAGTCCATTCGGTGTACATATATGAAACGAACATCGTAGTCACTATCTTTAGATGGAAACCCCCAGGCACGACTTCCTGCTTCGCATGTATAAAGGACCTTTATATCATAATCAACTTCAAGCTGACGCATTACCTGCTGGATATGATTAAACATTTGAATGCCTCCAATCCTTCAAATATTAAGTATCGGTTAAGGGCTATTTCTTTTATAGTATGACTATTTTTATGGGGCTAAAGCAAATAGGAGGAGGAGAACTTTCAAGGATCTACCAAAATCAATTAATTCAAAAAAACAAAAAATTATATTGACATATTATTTTTCGTTTGCTAAATTTACTCTAATAATAAAATCAGTGACGAGAAAGAGTAAGATAAGCAGCCTGAATTACAGAGAATCGGTATTTGGTGAGAGCCGATGTTCAGAACTTATCCGAAGTCATCTCCGAGATGCAAAGCTGAAGTAAGTAAGCTTTGACGGGTTTCCGCCGTTACCATGGATCACGTATAAATGTACGTTGACTTAAGTGCCGTAATTTTTTGATTTTTTTTTGCGGAATAAGGGTGGTAACGCGAGCGATAACTCGTCCCTACTATAGGGACGAGTTTTTTTGTTATTCAAATATAAAAAAGGAGTGGGTTTTTATGAAAAAGTTAGACACATTATTTATTGGCCTTATGCTATTTTCAATGTTTTTTGGTGCAGGAAACTTAATTTTCCCTCCAGTTCTTGGTTCTGAGTCTGGCACATCTTTTTGGTTTGCGATGGCCGGTTTTATTTTAACGGCTGTTGGTTTGCCGTTTGCAGTCCTCTTTGCCGTATCGCTAGTAAAAGATGGTGCAACTACAATCGGAAATCGCGTGCATCCAGTATTTAGCACGGTTTTCATGGTTGCTGTCTATCTATCAATCGGACCATTTCTTGCGATTCCAAGAAACGCTAATGTTGCCTACGAAATGGGCGTGAAACCATTTTTAAAAGAATCATGGAACAGCTCAGTCGTTCTCGTCCTATTTTCAGTAGTGTTCTTCGCCTTAGTATATGTAGTCAGCTTGAACCCTACTAAAATGGAAAAATATATGGGACGCTTTATCACGCCAGTACTGCTTCTAGCAATGGTGGTCTTATGTACAATTGGTTTTATGAAATTTGATGCACCACTTAGTTCGCCAAGTGAAGCTTATCAATCAGGCGCATTCTCTAAAGGTTTTATTGAAGGATATAACACAATGGATGCCCTTGCTGCGTTAGCATTCGGGATTGTTATACTTAGTGCTATTAAGAAAAAAGGAATCACGGACAGAAAACAATTAACTAGCTTTACGCTGAAGGCTGGAGTCATCGCTGGAGGATTGCTATCCGTTGTATATGTAAGCATTGGATTAATCGGTGGAAAAATGAGAGATGCCTCTTCCTATGAAACGGGTACAGACATTTTAACATCTGCCTCTACCCTTTTATTAGGTTCCGGCGGTGTAGCTTTATTAGGCTTAATTTTCACTTTAGCTTGTTTTACAACATGTGTTGGATTGACAACAGCTTGCGGACAGTATTTTTCGAAAGTTATTCCGGCTGCTAGCTATAAAACCCTTGTCTTAGCCTTAACAATTATTGGGTTTACACTCTCAAATCTTGGTCTAAATCAAATTCTTAAATTTTCAGTACCATTCCTTGTTACGGCTTATCCATTAACAATCGTATTAATTACTTTAACATTCTTTAATCGCTTCTTTAAAAATTCAAGAAAAGTATACGGAAGCACAGTGTTATTTACAGGGGTATTTGCACTTATGGGAGGATTAACAACATTTGGCTTAGACTTAGGACCTTTAGAATCGGTCAGAGCGATTCTTCCATTCTACTCAGTTGGATTAGAATGGATTGTGCCGGCCATTGCTGGGGCAGTTATTGGAATACTTTTGAGCGGGTTTGATAGAAAAGTAGAAACGGCAAAAACCGTAGAAATTAAAGGGTAATAATAGTGTTGTTCATGTGAAATTTAAAAAGGCGAACGCAGATTATCATTGTTCGCCTTTTTACCAATTTCCCTTAAAAGTGACTTTAGGACAGGTTCTTTGTTCCAAAAGTTATTGAAGTTTAACTTTACTTTTTATTAATTGTTTAATAGGTGTTACGGAAATACCTATAAGAATAAGCAGTACTCCGCCCCATTGTAGAAAAGACACATACTCTTTCAATACAATAATGGAGGCAATGATGGCAGTAGGAAGTTCGGCACCGCCTAGAATCGTAGCTAATCCAGATCCTGTTTTCGGTGAACCAATAGCAAAAAAACTAATAGGTATTACTACTCCTAGTAAGCCTAATAAAATACCATACTTCCATAATCCCTCTGCCATGGAACCATTATATAAAAATGATGGTGAGAAAGTTAGCATCAATATAATTAAAGCGCCAGTCGTCATTAATGCCCCCCGATTTAGAAAGGGAACATCGGCTTCAATTCTTCCAGTACTAAATATAAATAATGAAAATGTAATAGCTGACAATAAACCAAAAATAATCCCCTTCATATCAAGGGTGGAAAAACTATTACCTATTATACCACTAGCCATAACAGTGCCAATTAATAGAATCACAACAGACAAAATTTTCTCTCTGCTTGGCAGTCGTTTATCAACCAGGCTTTCTATTAATATACCAATCCAAGTAAATTGGAATAACAATACAATTGCTATGGAAGCTGGAATGGTCTTTAGCGATATTCCATAAAACATGCCTGTAAAGCTTGATGATGTCCCTGCAAGGATTAAAATAAGAGATTTTTTGATTGATATTCGTTTTCTAGAAAAAAGAAGGCTTAAAAGAAGCAGTATGATCCAGCCAAAAAAGTATTGGCTGCTAATAACTTCTCCAACGGTAAAGCCATCCTGATAGGCAAGTTTTATAATAGATGCAATCACTCCATAGCTACATGCCCCAAGAAAAACAAGAAGTGAATATTTATATGTTTTAAGCAAGTATACCTCTCCTTAAGTTGTAACAATAACGAATACCCACCTAAAAAAGGTGGGCAATTAAAATTTTATCGCAGATTAACGGGCAGTAAGACTCCCACTTCATGACTAAGAGGAATCGATGAAGTATAAGTGGGAGTCAAACTGCCCGTAAATGCCCGATTAGTTCAACTAACAATCAGTGGTCGATGAGGGAGAATAAATCGCGACTTCTTGTAACAACGTCTGAACTAGCATATCCTATGCGTCAGCCCCCCACTGATTGAAGTTTCACTTTATCTATTTTTTCAAATATTCGATAAAACGTTCAAGAAATCTTTCGTGATCTACATCTACACAAATGTTTACATTCGGTTCTTTTTTCAATAAATTTCTAAAGTCACAGATTGTCTGTCCATAGCTTAAGTCACTTTTTGTCTCTACATCAACATAATATTTCTCTGTCTTCACAAGACTTTTGTCTAAAGCCACAGCAACGGCTAGTGGATCATGTAAAGCACAAGCATTGACGCCGTATAGGCCTAAAGAAAATTCCCTGTAAACGCCTGTACTATTTTTGACAAACTCATAATATTTGGTCCCTTTTAATTGATTAATATGTTCTTCAGAAAGCATCACTTTTCGAGTCACATCTAAACTAACTAAAGTAATGTCCATGCCTGAATGGAAGACAATTTTCGCTGATTCTGGATCCCCATAAATATTAAACTCAGAAGTTGGCAATGTATTTCCTCTGCCGGAAGATTGCACGATTCCCCCCATAATCACAACTTCTTTCACCCATTCGGCCACTCTTGGTTCTTTACGAAGGGCTAGAGCGAGGTTTGTCAATGGAGCAACCATGATGAGAGTAAGTTCTCCCTTATATTTTTCCGCCTGCTCGATGATGAAATCAGCAGCAAAAATATTATTCTCTTGTACACCCGCATCGATATGATCGAGCGCCCCGCCGATGCCATCTTCTCCATGAACTCTAAATTCATGATAAGGTTCTCTAAGAAGAGGGCGAGAAGCACCTTTATATACATTAATTTTGTTTTCCATGCCGAGTAATTTCAACATTCTATGCGTATTAATAGCTACTTGATCAAGCGGAACATTGCCGCAAACCGTTGTAATTCCTAAAACATCAAGCTGTTCGCTCTGTGTCGCATACAAAATGGCGAGTGCATCATCTACCCCAGTATCTACATCGATAATAACCTTTTTCACACCGATCACTCCTCACTTTTTTAGAAATAAATCCCAGCAATTGCACCACTCATTAGATTTGCTAATGAAGCGGCAATTAACGCACGAAAAGCTAATTTCTGAATAACAGCTTTTTGATTTGGCGCCATGGATGATAATGCTCCAACTAATATTCCAATAGAGCCTAAGTTTGCAAATCCGCATAAAGTAAACGTGATAACGGCTTGGGCTTTTTGTGAAAATTCAGCTGCTTGCCCAGCGAATGAAGAAAAGGCAACAAATTCATTGAATACTAATTTTTGACCAATTAAGTTCCCTGCCATTACTGCTTCGCTCCAAGGAATTCCAATAATAAAAGCAATCGGTGCAAATAGATAACCAAAGATCATTTCTAAAGATAAACCTTCAAATCCGAACAGACCTCCGATTCCGCCAAGGATACCATTTGTGAAAGCAACTAAGCCAAGAATAGCCATAAGCATGACGGCAACGCCAAACGCTATTTTGGCACCATCAAATGCACCATCAGTAATGACTTCTAGAATATTTCTTTTCTTTGGATTTTCACCATTGTTTGCTAATGTCTTTAAATCAATCTCCGTGTTCGTTTCTGTTTCCGGCATTAATAATTTAGCCATGACAAGTCCTGCTGGTGCGGACATGAAGCTTGCAGCTATTAAATATTCAATGGACACACCCATCGCAGCTAGCCCAATCATGACTGCACCAGAAACAGATGCCAATCCTCCAACCATAACAGCAAAAATTTGCGATTTAGTCATATATGGCAGATATGGCTTAATGACAAGCGGTGCTTCTGACATCCCAACGAAAATATTTGCTGTTGCAGACATTGACTCTGTCTTGCTAACTTTTAAGAGTCTTGAGATAAATCCACCGATAATTCGCACGAAAATTTGCATAATTCCTAAGTGATATAAAAGAGAAATTAAAGCTGATAAAAAGATAATGATTGCTAATACTCTAACCGCAAAAATCGAGCCTGCCGGACCAGTCTTGTCTGCAAGACTGCCGAATACAAACGCTACACCAACATCTCCATAATGGATGACCTTATTGACACCAGCAGAAACTGCTTGCAATGCTTCTTGTCCTAATTTTGATTTCAGAACAATAAAACCAAAGACAAGCTGTAAAAGAAATCCTAAACCAATAGTACGAAAATTAATCGCCTTTCTGTTTTCAGAAACTAAGTAAGCAATAAAAAATATGATTGAACACCCGATTAAACCCCAAAGAATATTCAATTTTTTCACCTCGCTAATGTTTTTTAATGTTAAAAAATTCACTTCAAAATTCCAAATATACTATTTTCTCAATTTAATGCTTACCCGTTATTTTTTATGAAATTCTTAACCTCGTTTTCCGTTGGCATACCCGTTTGCGCGCCTAGCTTTGTCGTAGATAACGCAGCAACTGCATTGCCATATTTACATGCAGCATCCATAGTAAGACCTTTGCTTAGAGCGACTGCAAATCCGCCGTTAAACGAATCCCCAGCACCAGTTGTATCTACAACATTCACTCTGAATGCTGGTATATTTACTTCTTTTCCACCTTGATAGAAACTAACGCCTTTGCTTCCTTTTGTAAGAATTACTTTCTCTTTCAGAACTTTTTCTTCCATTGCTTTTTCTAATACCTTATACTCATGTTCATTTGGCGTTAGATAATCAACATTTGCAATGAGTTCAGCAGGCAGCTCTTGAATTGGGGCTGGATTTAAAATAATTTTGACCCCATTTTCTTTTGCAATTTCCACCGCTTTTTCTACACCTTCTAGTGGAATCTCAAGCTGTAGAATGAGAATATCACTGGATGCAATTGTATCTCTTTTTGATTCAACGAACGCTGCTGTCACATGTTCGTTAGCTGCCGGAACGACAATAATACTATTATCTTGATTAGATACAATAATCGTAGCCGTTCCCGTTGAACCTGTAACCGGTTCCACATTGCTTACATCAACACCTTGGTCAGATAGATGTTGAATAAGCTCTTTCCCAAAAGAATCATTCCCGACACACCCAATCATGTGCACATCTGCCCCTAATCGGGCTGCTGCAACTGCTTGGTTTGCTCCTTTCCCCCCAGGATTTGTTTGAAATCGATTTCCTAATAGTGTTTCGCCTATTTGGGGGACTTGATCAGTAATCGTCACTAAATCCATATTAATGCTTCCGACTACTGTTATTTTTGGATTATTGCTCATTTTAATTGAAACCTCCTTAAGTTGATTGCCTTTCAACAAGGTGAACATCCAATGTATAGGTTGTTTCCAAAACTGGCTGCTTCTCTATTAATTGAACGAGCAAAGTTGCAGCTTTTTCCCCTAATTCATAGATGGGCTGGACGACTGTTGTTAATTCAGGTGTTGTAGCAGTTGACATCATGATTCCATCAAACCCAACAATTGCAATGTCCTCGGGCACCTTTTTTCCAAGCTTATGAACGGCTTTAATCGTTCCGATGGCACTAGTATCATTTGCCGCAAATATCCCATCAATGTCAGGGTGTAGTTGCAAAAGCTTCATAGTTGCATCAAATGAAGTTTGCATGGAAAAATCTCCTTCAGCGATGAATGTTTCTTTAAACCAAGGCTCCTGACTTACAATTTCCCGATATCCTTTACATCGCTCATCAGCAGTAAAAATATCGTGCGGGCCCCTAATATGAGCAATTCGCTTTCGCCCTAATTCCTTCAAGAAACTTGCAGCAAGTCTTGCACCTTTTCTATTTTCAACTATGATTGTTGGCAGGCCCTTACTTATTTCCCGATCAATGCTGACAATAGGGATCTTAATCTTTTCAATCTGCTCAGCAGTCATGGTATTAGATGCTATGATTAAACCATCAACGTACTTCTGCATCATCATATCCAAATAGACCTGTTCTTTAGCCCTATCCTCATCTGAGTTGCACAGAATCACTGTATATCCAAGCTTTATTGCTACGTCCTCAACTGCTCGAGCTAGCTCTGGAAAGAATGGATTCATAATATCTGGAAGCATTAAACCTATCGTTTTCGATTGTTTCTTAAAAAGGCTCCTTGCGACTGCATTCGGCTTGTAGTTCAATTCCGCAATCGCCTGCTCGATCTTTTTCCTGGAATCTTCGCTTACATAACCTTTATTATTTAATACTCTTGAAACAGTAGCTACAGAAAGACCTGTATGCTTTGCGACATCCTTAATTGAAACCATTTTGTCACCTCATTGACCTGTAACCGGTTACACATATTTTATAGCAGAATCGTTTTATTAGTCAATAAGAATTTTGTCGAATCCTGTATAATATGTCATACAAAATGAATATATATGACATATTTATTTACATTTACTCTGTTCTTTTTCAGCCTAAATCCATATTTGGTTATTAATGGTTTGGATATAAAAATAGCGAACAGTGACATTTGCTGTTCGCTATTAAACTCCTCTATTATTGTTATTACTACTTTTCGTTTAGGATAAGCTCACTAATCTTGAACAATCCGAATGGCGTCCTGATCCAAGCTTTCCACGCCTTGTTTGAAGGCCAGTCTTGTTTTAAATCGATAAGATAAAGTGTCTGTCGATATTCTGGCATTGTTTGGCAAAAGGAATGAGAATGGAATTTTATTAACAGCTTCAGACTGAATGATTTTAGTAGTTAATATAGTGATAGAATCCACAATTTCTTCGCTTTCATCTGTCCTATTAAAGGTGACCAAATCACAATCTATCCTTTTCAGTTCTTGTGATATCGTGCCTCCCTTAATCAAGAAATGCCCCTTTACGACTTCACCTGGACGGTATATTTCTTTATCAAGTATCAGATCAATCTGTGCTGAACCTATTCCTATTAATGCCATATATTTTCTTAATATCATGTATACTCTCCTGTTTATATTTTGGGTTCTTGTGTCTATTTATTAATGAATGAATTTTGAACTCGTCTCTCTATTAAAGCTTCCATTTTGAAGTTTTTTATAAATAAAAGCAATACCATTCAATAAAAAATCGGGAATTTTCTTCGGTAAATAGCGCTTATTATAGAAGCGGTAGAACGCTTCCTTTAAATCCGCCCACTGGGTGCATAATTTGGATTGTCTAAATCGAGCTACATCAATAATTTTAATTTCATTATTAGATGTAATAATAATGTTTCGCAAATGAATATCAGATGGATTTAATCCTTGTTCTCTAGCTAGCTGTAAAGCTGCATCTATTTCCTTTACCTTTTCTTCAAAAATCGGTATTCCCTTTGTTAGGCATTCAAAAATTGTATGCCCATCTATATAATCAATGACTAAATAATTAGGGCCTGCCTCATATAGAGTGGGAAAATAACGGATATGCTGAATCGATTTGTAAATTTCCCCCTCCTCCTTAGCTAGATGGGTATAATCAGGGAAAAATACCTTTATTGCTTTAGTAGATTGTTGAATTCTAAATACATACGCACTTCTTCCCTTTCCAATCAAAGTTAGCGATTTATCGTAATCCAAAAGCTTTTGTTCGTTATGAGTAGAGATCATTTTGACACTTTCGGCTAAATTAGTAAATTGAAAAATAGTAGACACGCTCCCCTAGTTATTTGTTTAACGAACAATCAAAAAAGGCGTTATAACCGATTTTCTGGTTATAACGCCTTATACAAAAAGACCTTACCAAAAAATCGGTAAGGTCTCGCAAACAATTTAAAATTGCCAATAAAGCCGAGGATTTAATCCCGTAATGACGACTTTATTGTATTGCTACTCCCCTTAAACGGAAGAATTATTCGTTTTCGTTAATCATAGTATAATATCAATTTTTAAATGAGTCAAATAAACAGCCCGTTTTTTAAAGATTAATCACTTTATTATTCCTTACTTAATAATTGTAGCACCAAGAGTTTTCTCAAAATGTGTAAGCGCCCATTCGTGCCCGGTTGGATTGAAAGAAGCAACGGCGTCTTCATAGATAAAAATATTGTAACCTTGGTTATAGGCATCAATAGCCGTATGAAGGACACAAATATCTGTACATACACCTACTATATAAATATCTGTAATTCCCCGCTCTCTAAGTTTTATAGATAGATCTGTCCCGGCAAAAGCGGAATATCTTGTTTTATCTATATATTGAACATTCTTTCTCATCTTATTTTCATCGTAAACATCCTTCAGTGCACCATACAAATCTCTTCCTTTTGTATGCCTAATATTATGGGGCGGAAACAATTTCGTTTCTGGATGAAAGGGATCTCCTTCTTCATGGACATCTATTGCAAAAACGACATAATCATTTTTCTCTATAAATTCTTTTGTGATTTCTGTAATTCTCTCTTCTAAAGCTTGACCGGGTTTTCCACATGTTAATGCGCCGTCTTCTGCAACAAAATCATAGGTGTAATCTACATTAATTAATGCCTTTTTCATAGCTATGCACACTCCTACTATTTTGATTACTTTCATTCATCTTCCAATTCAATCTTATCTTTGCGTTTCTTAATATTCAAATAATTGAGTAGGTTATTGAATTTGATTGACCCTTAATCTTTAGAAAAAAAATTAGGAAGTTAAAACATCAACTTCCTTTCATTACATAAATCCTTATCTTTATTCAAATAATGGGCTCACAGCTTTTTCATTGTGAATACGATCGATTGCTTCTACAAGTAATGGAGCAACAGATAATAAAGTAATTTTATCTATTCGTTTTTCTTCAGACAGCTTAATTGTATTCGTAACTACTAATTCTTTAATGGGTGAGGATTCGATCCGATCAATAGCAGGGCCCGATAGAAGTGCATGGGTGCAGCAGGCGTATACTGCTTTTGCTCCATTCTCGATTAAAGCATGAACACCAGTCGTAATGGTTCCAGCTGTATCAATTAAATCATCAATAATAATGGCGTTTTTCCCTTCAATATTCCCGATAATGTGCATGATTTCCGTTTCATTATGCTCAGGACGACGGCGATCAATAAGTGCCAGTGGCACATTGAGCAAATTAGCCATCTTTCTTGCCCTAACAACTCCTCCATTATGCGGGGCCACAATGACAAGATCATCCAATGCCTTTTTCTTAAAATAATCAGCCAGAATTGGAATTCCGGTTAGATGATCCACGGGTTTGTCGAAAAAGCCTTGCACTTGCGGAGAATGGAAGTCGATTGTCAGGATCCTAGTTGCTCCTGCCATTTCCAATAGGTTAGCAATGAGCCTAGCTGTAATGGGCTCCCTAGAACGAGCTTTTCGATCTTGACGCGCATAGCTGTAGTAAGGCATTACAACATTGATCATTTTAGCAGAAGCTCTTTTTAAAGCATCAATCATAATAAGGAGTTCCATGATATGTTCATTCGTAGGCTCTGAAGCCGATTGAACTAAAAATACTTCACTTCCTCTGACACTCTCTTCAATTTGAATTTGAATTTCTCCATCACTGAATTGTTTGCTTGAGCATTTCCCAAGCTCACAACCTAGAACCTGTGCCATTTCTTCAGCAAGCTCACGATTTGAGTTTAAGGTAAACATTTTGAAATTGTCTTTTAGTATGTATGACACCGTTTTACCTCCAAGGTATTTTATCATTTTTGGTTATTATCATTACTTTATATTACATGAAATGTAGTTATGAAGAAAGCTTTAACTGCTTATGCAAACCAATGAAATGTACCTCATTTAAATAGAAATAAACGAACAGCGAGTGGCTCAATACGATCCTGCCTTTTCTTCTATTAGGAAAACCTATTTTCACCAATACAAAACACTAGTACGCAAGTAAATTTTGCGCAAAATCTCTATTATAGAGCAAAAAAGTCTTGCATGTGAATCACATAATAAATCATTGTACAACATATATACCTATAAAACTAGACTTGGCATACTTCTTGCATTATTGTATGGTAGTTTGTGAGACTACTTCCGAAGTAGTACCAAGCTTGAATTCTTATTACTTTTTTCAAAAATCCTAGGAGGAAGTGTAGAAATGAGCACTTTTAGCAACATCATGATAATTGGGGTATCAGTCCTTTTTATCGTCACCTTATTACTGATTCTTATTGTATTGGTTTCAGTATTGGTCATTAGAAAGCGGGATTTGTCACAAACTCAGCACTCAATCAGACGAAATTTCCCTATCCTTTCTCGTATTCGGTATCTTTCCGAACATATTGGTCCAGAGTTAAGACAGTACTTTTTTGAAGGAGATCATGAAGCTAAGCCTTTTTCACGACTAGACTTTCAATATATTGTGAAATCAGGGAAATACGCTAAAAACATCATTGCTTTCGGAAGCAAGCGCGATTTTGACAAACCCGGTTTTTATATTCGAAATGCATTTTTTGCGAAACAACTCACAGATTTACAAGCTGATAATGAAAACCTTATTACTACACATAAATATGTGGAGGATAAAGATACACTTTTTTCCCGTCATGAGCATCGAGAGCAAGCTCAAATAAAGCCGTGGCACTATACAGATGCAGATAAGATTATTATAGGAAAAGACTCCTGCCGCTATCCATTCACGATCAAAAGCCCTGTGGCTATGAGCGGAATGAGCTACGGAGCCCTTGGCGATCATGCGATTTCGGCACTCTCCTATGGTTTGAAAGACGCAGGTGCCTATATGAATACAGGTGAAGGCGGACTATCGCCCCACCATTTAAAAGGCGGAGCAGACATTATGGTCCAAATTGGCCCAGCGAAGTTTGGATTTAGAAATCCTGACGGAAGCTTTTCATATGATTTGCTTCGTGAAAAAGCAAGCAATCCACAAGTGAAGGCTTTTGAAATTAAACTAGGGCAAGGGGCGAAAATTCGGGGTGGTCACATTGAAGGTTCAAAAGTCACGCCTGAAATTGCTGAGATCCGAGGAGTAGAACCATATAAAACTATTGATTCACCGAACCGTTTTGAGGAATTCGATGATTTGGATTCCATGATGGACTTTATTGAAAGAATACGGGACGAATCCGGTAAGCCTGTCGGAATTAAAATGGTCATCGGTAGTGAAGAAACATTTGAAGAATTTGCTGCTTATATGGCGATTATGAAAAGATACCCTGATTTCATCACCATTGATGGCGGAGAAGGCGGAACTGGAGCGACTTATCAAGCAATGGCTGATTCTGTCGGACTCCCAATTAAACCTGCTTTAATGATAGCTCAAAGAGTATTGAAGAAATATAATATGCGAGACAAAGTCACGTTAATTGCCAGCGGTAAATTATTCTCTCCAGATCGAATTGCCATTGCGCTATCTCTTGGAGCAGATATTGTACACGTTGCCAGAGGCTTGATGATTTCAGTCGGATGTATCGGTGCCCAAAAATGTCAATCCAACGAATGTCCAGTAGGAGTGGCCACAACAAATCCAAAGCTTCAAAAAGCTTTAGTCATAGAAGAGAAAAGATACCGGGTGACAAACTATATAACAACGCTTCGTGAAGAATTGTTTACGCTAGCAGCAGCTGCAGGTTTGACATCACCTAGACAATTCAATGAAAAACATGTCGTATTTGTAGATCAAAACTTTCATGTAAAAACGATTGAGCATGTAAAACAAAATGAAGATAAAAAACAACTCATTTCTATTTCATAAATAAGAGAAAGTCTGTTACAAGAAGATTGTGACAGACTTTTTTTGTCTAAATATAATGCCTCCCCGTAGGAACTTTAATGATCCTCCTAAGTATCAATTGTTAAAATCGGAATCTAAATTGAATGTTTATTTATTATTAAGTACCATATAGTATTCATAGTACTCGTTTTTGTTGGTTCGATTAAAAAACGCTAATCATGGTGAGGTCATAGTACTCGTTTTTGATGGTCTCATGATAAAACACTTAC
>NZ_JBALNX010000070.1:0-25135 GCF_036962035.1 Bacillus sp. JJ1773 | reverse complement strand
TGCTCGGCCGCACAACTGCGTCGTTACTTTAAGTACAAAGTTTCACAAACTCGCCTAAACTTTCGCCTAGATATCTAGGTTTTATTCAACAATCTGGCCCTATAATGAAAATAAGCGCTGTTCCTTATTATAGGAAAGCGCCCTTTTCTTGAATAAACAAAAAGCTGATATTAACTGGTATTATTCAATTAAAAATCCTCAACTGTTATTGATTAAGGAGTATAATCATTCTTGTCCCTTGTAGTAGAGTAACTGCGTTCATGCCGGTGACCTATGACTTTTTAGCGAGTATTGGACGAGAAACTTAATTCATTGGGCTTCCTCGTCGGCCGAGGGGCCGTAGATGCCCGGCACCGGAATATCGAGAAGCCGCAAATAAACCCCGAGCTGCGCCCGGTGATTACAAGGGGTACACTTTAAATCGAAGAACCTTTTTTCAATACCTTCAAAACTAAGTCTGACCCTCATTATGTCAGTCTGTGCAAGAGAGTTAATCAAGGCATGTAGGGTAAAAGATAACATTCATCCACTACTTGCTGATCTTACCTTTCGTGAAACCGAACGATTTTTATCTATCATTGATATGTTTGAGACTAGTTGCGATCTTATTGTAGTTAACGAAGTTAATACACCGTAAATATAGAGAAAACCCTTGTCATAATCCTCGGTAAACTTATCGTACAATAAGGGGTTACGCTTCACGATGTATTGTGCCAAGTGGTTCATACTTTTCTCCAATGCCTTTAAACCTATAGACAAATCATCTTTGATATTTTCTAACGATGTCTTTATATCATCTGACAATGTGGTAGGTACCTTTAATTGGGCTAAAGTCATGGAATTTTCAGCAAGCTTCTGTTCTGCCGATAAGGCAATATTATATAAGCTTTCCTCTCCCATTACTCTGTCCAGTTTATTCAATGGCCCTATACTAGAGTAGATTAAATCAAGGATCTCTTTTTCAAAGTTCAAAAATACTTGCTGTTGTGAATCATTCTCTATTTCAGCTAATGGAATGAGGAGGGGGACGAAAATAGAAAAACAGAATAATACCAAGATGATTACATACTTATGTACCCAACGAAGTATCATAATTTGATTCCCTCCCTATTTTTATTATGCTCCGAATCAATGATTAAATGTACCCCAAGAACATTTACATTCTCTTCAACAAATTTCAACATAAATATCCATTTAATTAAAAAAAGAGTTACTCCACAATCTGGTCCTTTACTGGAATAATTAATTAGCTTCTATTAGCTGGTTTTGCGGAATAAGGAAAATGATACATTTTCAAACAGGATTCCTGATCGAACTTTAAACAATTAGACATTTTTATTAATGATCGAGCTTTATTTCGAAGCCACAAAATAATGAATTAATAAGCTGCGAAAGGAGAATGATAAGAATATGTGCTTTGGCGAAAGGAGGCACTAAATTTGAATTTGATTAGGAGGATTACAATGGGAATTTTAAGTGGAAATCCAACAGATGAACCTATGCATTATGGGGAAGTATTTAGCACCTGGTCGTTTCTTTTAACGGCTAAAGGGGCAATTGCAGGTTATCAAACTCACCTAAACCATGCAGGTGATGAAGATTTACAGAAATTGCTTGAGGAAGCAATTCAAGGAGGACAACAAGAAATCAAACAGATTGAAACTTTATTAAAAGCGAATGGAGTTGGATTACCTCCAACACCTCCAGAAAGACCCAAAGCTTGTTTAGAGGATATTCCAGTTGGAGCACGTTTTGCAGATCCTGAAATAGCAGCTGCTCTTTCAATGAGCATTGCTGCAGGATTAGTAGCGTGCAGTACAATAATGGGGCAATCAATTCGAGAAGATATTGGAATGATGTTTGGACAGTTTCATATTCAAAAGGCAGCACTTGGAGTTAAAGTTCTTCGTCTAAATAAAGAAAAAGGATGGTTAGTTCCACCTCCATTACATCATAATAAAGCAGAAGATTGTTAGTTAGTTTATAACTGATATAAGGGGAGAAGAAATTTTATTCTGCTCCCTTTTCATTTTTAAAGTAACTCGTACTTTTCATTAAATATTAATTGATTATTATCCCCTTTTAAATTTACTCGCTATTCTTCACAGATTGTTATTCAACAATATGGCCCTTTTGATGAAGAAAGACGCTTTCCTTATTTCAGAAAAGCGCCCGATTGCGGAGTATTAAAAATGCGAAAAAGATGCAAAAATGACTTCTTAGTAATTTTACTTTTGTTCAGATCCTTTTTTATTCATAGTTCTTGCTCTATTAGAACATAATACTCAAGAGGTGATAACGTGGATAAAGACAAATTAAAACTCACATCTTCTGAAATAGGAACACTATGGGGTGAGTATGTAAATGGAACAGCCATTGATATTGTAATTAGGTATATGTTTTCTATTATTGAGGACGAGTCCATAAAATCTATTTTTAAAGATGCAATCGTGACGTTTGCAAAACAAAAGAAACAAATCGTAACTTTTATAGAGAATGAAGGATTTCCAGTACCAATTGGATTTACTGAATCTGATCTTAACAAAGGCAAAGAGAGACTGTTTAGCGATATATTTTGCCTAAATTATTTACATATCATGACTTTACATGGTTTACTAGGACATTCAACTTCATTAGGTACTTCTGTCAGAGAGGACTTAAGGTTTTTTTACGACTCATGTGATAATGATGGGAAGCGGATGTATCATCAAACAATTGACTTATTACTTGAGAAAGGGAGTTTTCAGAGAGACCCTTTATTCTATCCTGCTGAAAATCCTGAATTTATTTCTAGCCAAGATTTTACCGATGGATTTTTCGGAAAAGGTAGGTCATTAACTGCAATTGAAGTCATAAGTATTTCTTTCAACCTAAAAAAGAGTATTATGACAAAAACTCTTTCTATTGCATTTAGCCAAGTCGCTCAGACAAAAGAAGTAAGGAGATTCTTAGAGGATTCTGAGAAAGCGGCAAATGAACAAATACAGGACTTTTCAAACATAATGAAGAAAGATAATTTACCAACTCCTAAGTCTTGGGAAACAGAAGTGACTAATTCAACAGACTCTCCTTTTTCAGATAAGTTAATGATGTATCATATGGGATTCTTGTTTCAAACTGCACAGGCTTATCATGGGACAGGTCTAGCGTCAGCCATGCGAACAGACCTTGTTGCTACTTACGAAAAAACAATTCTACAAAATCTTATGGTGATTAAAAAGTGGTTTAATATTATGGTGGAAAATAATTGGTTAGAACAGCCACCTCTTGCTCCTAATAGAAAGGAAATTGCAAAAGAAAAATAATAGAAATAATTTATTAGGGTATATAGAATGACTAAAAGTGTATTTGAAATACTAATGTGGAGTATTGCACTTCCAGGTTTTGGTCAATATTTAAACAGAAAATACTTTAAAGGCACAGTTCTCTTGATCCTTGAATTCCTGATAAATGTACAAGCCAATTTTAACCAGCTCATACTTTTAAGCTTTCACGGGGAAATTGGTGATGCCATAAAACAGGCAGATTATCAGTGGCTGATGTTTTACCCTTGTTTATATTTTTTTTCGATGTGGGATGCTGTAAAAGATGCAGGCGGTGGGAAAGATACTTGGTCTTTTCTTCCGTATGTATTCGCTGCATTTTTTGTAACGGTTGGATTGATTTTTTCCTCAAAAGTAACGATATTTGGAGTGCTATTTGGTCCTGTTTGGCTCCCAATGTTATTTGTTTTTCCTGGAGTAATAATTGGAGTTATTATTAGAAAAATCATAAATAACATTTATTAAAGCCATCCTCACTTTAATATTAAAAAGAGGATGGCTATAAATGCTGAATAAACAACATAGATATCCAATTTTCTTTAAAGTGCTAATCAATTAAATGGCCCTTTTCATGAAGAAAGACGCTTTCCTTATTTCAGAAAAGCGCCCGATTGCTGAAGATTATTACAAAGTCTTATTGAACAAAAGCACCCCATTAGTCGAAATAAGAACTCTAGCTTTTTAATCACTAAAGCGACCGATTACATCATTTATTTGGATGTCCATTCATATTGTATATCAGGTAAATTTTCTTCATTTTCATGTCCTCTACCTATGATTTCAAATCCATGTTTTTCATAAAACCGTTGCGCATTTTCATTTACTTCAAATGTGTATAATGTTAATTTCCCACTTGATTGTGCTTTTACTTTATCTAGTAATGTTTGACCTATACCGATTCCTTGATAATCTATATGAATATACAGTTGGGTTATTTCCCTTTCGTTATAGGCAACCACCCCAACTACTTTTTCATCAATTAACGCTAAATCTATTTGACACTGTTCAGGTAATATATGATTTAAATAATAAACGTGATTTTCAAAGCTGTGAATTTCTTTCTGACCAATAGCCTTTTCCTTGCTATCTCGCCACATAGCCACTGTTTGTTCAGCGTATTTGGGGTTAAACTGAGCAATTAACATTTTGTTTTGGTTCACAACGATACCTCCTCAAGTTATTATTAATGCTTTATACGTAATTTCCCTGTAATTAATTCGACGAATACTGCCTGTTGCAGGTATTATGCTTATATAAAACTTCCTCCTAGCCCCTTTCGCTAAGCTGCTTCTTTAGTTTAAGTACAATCTTTCACAAACTCCACACTATCATCACCATAATTATTCAATTTTCCGTGATATTCTTCCTCCGCAATCTGGCCAGATAATGAAAATAAGCGCTGTTCCTTGTTACGGAAAAGCGCCCGATTGTTGAAGATCAATGGCTGCTGAAGATGGCTCACACTTATTGAACTCTAGCACCCTATAGTTTAAGTGATAGTATTCACAAACTTATATAAAAAGCCGACTCCCCATTAGGAAATTCGGCCATATTGATGTATTAAATCTGAACGTATTCAGCAATTACAATATTTTGATATACCCTTCAGTTCCATGCACGCGAATTCGTTGCCCATCTTTTATTATTTTGGTGGCATTTTCCACCCCGACAACTGCTGGCAAGCCATATTCACGTGCGATAACTGCTCCATGGGTCATCAGTCCACCAACTTCAGTGACTAGGCCTTTTATGGATACAAACAATGGTGTCCAGCTAGGGTCAGTAAAGGTGGTGACTAATATATCTCCATCTTCTAAATCAGCATGTTCCATGTTTAAGATGACACGTGCTCGACCCTCTATAACTCCAGAAGAAACAGGTAGACCTACAATAGCTTCGGCTGGGAGATTTTCTCGTTTATACTCACCTACAATGATTTCACCATCAGACGTGATAACACGTGGGGGGGTTAGTTTTTCATAAAATTTGTACTCGTCTTTTCGATTGCCGATGATCTGGTAATCCAGTTTGTTTGTGCGTACGACTTCGCGAAGTTCTTCAAAAGTGAGATAGTATATATCTTCTTTTTCATGAATAACGTTGGCTTGTGCGAGTTGTTCGGCTTCTTTCAGTAAAGCCTGCTTATAAACGAAGTAGCGATTAACCATGCCGTATTTTGGATATTCACGATAACCGATGAAATTTCGGATTAGGTCGATCATTCGTTTTGTTTCTTTGGATTTTTGTTCACCATCCGGTAATTGCTTCAATCGATCTAATAACTCTTGTTCTTTTTTCAAAGCCTCCTGCCGCCCGTGCTCAAAAATCCGATTGCTTGCATTAAGCTCAAAGTTTTTGATGTTATTGAGAATCATGGGGACAAGTGTAATTGGTTTTTCAATCCATCGTGTTCTAGTAATATCGATTTCTCCGGCACACCGCATTCCGTATTTGCTGAGATAAGCATAGATAGCGTCTTGGGTTTCCTGTCCACCATCAAACTTAACCAGTTCATCCAAAAAGTTATCATCTTTCACATGTTGTAAATAATTAATTACTTCTGGATAAGGACGAATCACATCTGCGACATCCAATAGCGCCAGACCCATTTCCGAAGTAATATTGTTTGGTACAGATTGAGAAAGCGTGTCTGCTACGTTTTTCTCACCCAACCACTTGTTCATTTTTTCATTGATCCATGATGCAGCATTTATAGCAGCCATAAATACAGCTGAACTTTGTGGGTCAAATAAAATCTTCTTTAATTGCTGGATATCTTCTAGAATAAAATCAAATAAATCCGATCCTGCTTTCCTTTGGATGTTTTGTTTTAACTCTTCTATGGATGTTTGACTACTCTTAATCAAATCAGAAACGATTGTCGGGTCGTTTTCGATTTGTGCTTGAGAATCCGCAGACGACACACCTTTATTGCTTTTACCGGAACTCTGTTCTTGCTTATCATTTGGTAAAGATTTTATAAAATCTCCTCGCTCTATTATGGTAATGAGTGCGTCTTTTATGAGCGGATCGTGTTGTCCCATGGCATCTAATAACATTTTTCTGCTGTCAGGTGAAGCCAGCATATGTGTGACATCAACAAACAACCTTCCACCAGCTTTAAACCTGGGTCCAAAAGATGTTAACTGGAATAAAGACATTCCCAATGGTTTCAAGGGGTCGGTCATCATTTGTTGATGACCGACAGATACGTAAACGTGATTTTCTTCATCATTCGCTTCAGGGATGGGGTATAAAGTTGTGATTGGCCGACTCTGGACAATGTAAAAAGTATCATCAACCAAACACCATTCTATATCTTGTGGACAACCAAAATGAGCTTCGATCTGTCTTCCTATGTGTGCTAGTTGTAAAATTTGTTGTTCAGTAAGTGTTTGAGACTTTTGCTGATCGGGATCGATCTGCTGGGTCTCTGTGCCGCCTTCTTTTAGTCCATAGATAGCCAATTTTTTGGTTGCTATCCTCTTATCGACGATTTCCCCTTCCTGTACTTTATAAAAATCAGCAGATACCAAGCCAGAGACCAGTGCTTCTCCAAGTCCAAAACTTGCATCGATTGATAGCAGCTTTCGGTTAGAAGTAATTGGATCAGCGGTAAATAAAATCCCTGAAGCTTGTGGGAAAACCATCCTTTGAACGATAACGGATAAATAAACTTGGCTGTGATCAAATCCGTTTTGCATGCGGTAGATTACCGCACGATCCGAAAATAGGGAAGCCCAACATTTACTGATATGCTGCAAGATTGCTACTTTGCCGATGACATTTAAATAGGTGTCTTGTTGACCAGCAAAAGAGGCATGTGGTAAATCTTCGGCAGTCGCACTAGAACGCACTGCATAAGCATGTTCATCGCCAAACTCGGAGAGATAGTAAGCAACTGCTTTCACAACATCGGAAGGAATTTCTACCTCCATAATGATTTGTCGAATCTTCCTGCTGATTTCACCAATTTGATCTTGATCATCTACTTTTAGCATTGTTAGTTGATCCAACAATACGTGAAAGGCTTTGTTTTGCCCGAGAGCTTTTTGATAGGCTTCTGTCGTAACACAAAATCCTTCTGGCACTTGTATTCCATGAATCTTCGATAGTTCCCCTAATTTCAACCCTTTTCCACCAACGAGAAAAAGCTGTGTTTTTTCTATTTCCTGAAAACTGAGAACCAAGGAACTCATTCTATATCCCTCCAAGAAATCTCATTATAGTTCTATTGCATTCTAGCAGTAGTAAATGAGAATAAACAGTCTATATTGACCAATTATCATTACTATATATATTCACTTTTTCTTGATATTCTTCCTCCATTAAATGGCCCTTTTCATGAAGAAAGACGCTTTCCTTATTTCAGAAAAACGCCCGATTGTTCCGGCTCGGGCGCCGGCTCCGGTAAATTGGGCGTGAGCCCCTGCTCGAAAATCGCGTTCATAATCGGAGTACCCAGCGATGTCATATCCATGCCGAGCCCGAACGTGGAGGTCAGCAGGTCCCGTACGGTGATCGGCCGCCGCGCCGGTACGGTATCGTCCAGCGGACCGTCAATCCGCTTCAGCACCCGCCGGTCGGCGAGTTCCGGCAGCCACTGCTCTACCAGGTCATCCAGCCGTAGCCTGCACTCGTCTAGCAGTACCATCGTCGCCGCGATCGTTACCGGCTTGGACGTCGAGGCCATCCGGAAGATCGTGTCCCGGCGCATCGGTGCACCACCGTCATGACGCATCGTCCCGATCACTTCGACATGCGTCTCACCGTACCGACTGACCAGGGCAACAAGCCCTGGAATCTTCCCGGACTCAACATGCCGTGCCAACACGTCGCGCATTCTGCGCAGCCCAGTTTCGGAGAAGCCGCTGTTGCTTTGTACCGATGTAATCTTTTTCATTTGGTTTCCCTCTCTTTACTTTTTAATCAGTCCTATCTATTCTGCAGATTCTCTTTTATAATTCATGCTTGAAAGCCCTTTGTTACGCTATCTAATCTATTTCCTTTTAGATATAAATATAACTGTTCATGGAATCTTATACCTAAAGGTACGACTGTTCGATGAATAAGATTTTTAAAACGCTCGAAATCTACTCCTTTTAGGACTTGAATTGGAAATCGCCCCGTAGAACTTAGCTTCTTCATATTTTGTTGACCTGGATAATTTATGAAAAGGAATCGAACAATCAAGTGGGACTGATTAGCATCTTTTCCAGTAAGGGGACGAAGCGAGTCACTGAATTGGGCTTTATCCTGTTAAAAACGTCACAATAGACGTGTAATCAAGTTCGAGATGGATACGTTCGCCTCTGAGAGATTCATCGCTGTCTGCTTTGAAGAGCATCTGGCGTTAAGAAGGGTGTTAGAAAGGTTGGAATGAAGTTGGATGAGATTGTGCCCGAGAACACAGAAATCAATGGCAGGTTGGTTAGTGACTGCTTTATTCGATGGAGATTGTTCGAGACTGAGTGTGCCGGTACATATTTGGGGAATGAGGTATATATTTTTGCTTAGGTGGGAGTTTATAAGCTTCTGTACACTGATCTTGAACATAATAATTCTGATACTGACATTTTATGAACTTTTCATAACTATCATATTTCAAAAGGTAATAATGGTTTATTTGACATTCATGTATCCCTAAAAGTGAAAACCCCACAATATCTTTATGTATACTAATTTAGTTTAAATGTGTTATTCAACAATCTGGCCCGATTGTGGAATAAGAGCTACAGACGATTCTTAAACTAAACTGCCAAATAGTTTAAGTACAATCTCTTCTTTTGAATAAATCAGAAGATTCTTTATTTAAATAGCTATTAATGATATTCTACAAATAAAAATAATTCCAAAAGGAGGATTTGGTTTGACAACCACTTCAAATAATAGAACCATTACTAATGAGGTTACCATTAATGCCCCCTTACATTTAGTTTGGTACGCTTGGACAATATCTGAACGAGTTTCAGAATGGTTCGCACCTGAAACAGTAGTTGAAGCTATGGAAGGTGGAGCCTATGAACTTTATTTTATTCCTGGAAATAAAACTGGTATGAATACAAAAGGTTGCAAGATTATTAAACTTGTTGATTAAAAAGAGTTACGATTCACTTAGAAAGGCCCGGATCAATTTGAAACTATAATGAATAATGAAAATGAATTAATAACTGTTAATGTTAGTTTTAAACCAGTTGATACCGATTCTACAAAAGTAATTGTTGAACATACTGGATTTAAAGAAGATGATAATTGGAAAGAAGCATTTGACTGGCATCAAACGGCTTGGTTGGGTGTTCTAAGTAGCTTAAAGTCTGCTCTTGAAAAAGGTGAAGGCAGTTTATGTTGCCAACCTATAAAATAAATATACTGGACAAAACCATCTATTGTTTCGAATTTAATAGATGGATTTAATATTTCCGTTCTTACTTTAGAAAAATCCCTATTTAATGAAACTGCCTGTTTAAGTACACTTTTTCGCAATATCTTCCTAATTTTAGCATAATACCATAATTGTGTTGCTCCACAATCTGGCCTTAAAAGGGAAAATGAGCGCTAATCCTTGTTCAAGGATACGCCTGACTGCAGAAGGTTGTATTCGTTATGCTTGTTCAATATTAGCGAATCTCGTCATTCCTTATAAATCTTTTTTAAAACAAATAATACGATTTACTTCATTAAATCCTAATTTAAGATGCATTGCTAAACTTTCCTCATTTTCTTATTCACAATCACTAGCAAATTCATGACAACCTTTTTTCTTAGCCCAATTCTCACAAGCATTTACTAATTTTTTTGCAAATCCTTGTTTACGAAAGTCCTCTTTTACATAAATCCCCTCTAAATATCCCACCGGACTTGAACTCGTCCCTTCAACATAATCATATCGCAATTGGCATTGCGCAAACCCAATTGTTTCGCTGTCATGATAAGCTAAAAAAATCTTTGCATCAGGCTGAGAAATAATATGTGTCATTTCTTTAATAAATACCTCTAATGTGTGACCTGGCCAAAGCAGTAAAGCAAGGTGTGCAGCTTCTTTTGTATCCTGTAATGTCGCCTCTTTTAGCATAAATAACCTCCAAATATCTTTATAAAATGAATTGATTCTCTTTCTTTATCAATAAAACTTTCATTTGAACGATTTTGCCAAATACATAAAAAAAGGCGCAGTTTTTATTCTGAAATCGTTGCCCGATAATGGAGTAAAGCATTGAATATTTTTACAAAGTGGCATAATTACTCACTATCTTTTTTTCTCTTTTTCATCACTTCTGCCAGTTGTTGAGAATTTAGATTTTCTTCTTCTTGTAATTTTTCAACGATGTTATGATAATCCTCTTCATTTCGATTCTGGCTTAATTTAAAAGCGGCTTGAACTTCTTGCACTTTTATTTTATAGCCAACAATCGCTTTTAGTTGACTTTCTAATACATGAGGCGATAGCTTATCCCATAAAACTGGGTTTTCACGCTGTTTCTCATACTTCTCTAGCAACTTAATAAGATCTTGTTTCAACTCTTCTTCACTTAATATACTTGCTTGACCATATACATGTACTGCTTGGTAATTCCATGTGGGTACATTTTCATGCCCATACCATGAAGAAGAAACATAACCATGTGGTCCCTGATATATGACTAGAACATCGTCACATGTTTCAAATGTTCTCCATTGAGGATTCCCATATGCCATATGTCCAGTTATATAATAATCCTCTCCATGTTTATGAAGCTGTAATGGAAGGTGGGAAGCAATGGGTTTCCCTTTTTTTGTTGTGACCAATGTTGCAAATGAGTTTCCCTCAATGACTTCTATAATTTCATTGATATTTGTGACTTGAAAGTATTTTGGAATATACATAATAGCCAGCTCCTTTTTATTTTAAAAATTACTGAAACTTTGGATATCCATTATTCAAAATAGTAGTATAATTATTGACATATAAAAAGATACAGTTTTAATCAATCAGACATGTCAGAGGCGATTTATAATGAAAAATTTCATTTTTGCTTTAGAGGATCACTCTTCCAAATACAAACAAATATATGAGCGATTTAAATTATTAATCGAGCATGGTGACCTGCCAGCAAATGAACAATTACCTTCCATTCGTCAGCTGGCAGATTCCTTGCAAGTCAGTCGCAATACGACATTAATGGCTTATGATCAGCTTGTTGCTGAGGGCTATATTCGTGGAGAAGGAAGAAAGGGCTACTTTGTTAATGTATTAGAGCCCCGTTTATTTCAAGAGGAAGCCATTCCTAATCCTAGTAAGCAAACTGAGCCAGTGACAACATTTTTTGTTGATTTTAAAGCAGGGGCAGTAGATCAAACAAACTTTCCTTTAAAAGCTTGGAGAAGAATTTCTAATTCAGTACTGACCTTACAGGAGAGTTTTCAATACGGGGATCCTTTTGGTGAAATGTGTTTGCGTAAACAAATCGCTGCCTATTTACTCCAATCTCGTGGGGTAAAGACAGATCCAAATGCCATTATCATTGGCAGCAGCACCCAACAAATGTTGATTAATCTTGGACAAATCCTGAAGGATGATTTCCAAAGCATGATTGTGGAGGATCCAGGATATGATGGAGCAAAAGAGGCATTTTTATTCCATCGTTTTACACTTGAAACTTTACCAGTTGATGAAACTGGTGCTGATTTTTCACAATTAGAAAAAATGATGTCACGCTTAATTTATGTGACACCTTCCCACCAAAGTCCAATAGGCGTAAGCATGTCCATTCAACAAAGGCAAAAGCTCATTCATTGGGCCAACAAGAAAAAAGGATATATTATCGAAGACGATTATGATAGTGAATTTCGCTATACACAACAACCATTTCCAGCACTTGCTTCCATTGATTCAAAAAGAGTGATTTACCAAGGGAATTTCTCAAAGTCCTTTCTCCCAGGTATTCGTCTAAGTTATATGGTGCTGCCACCGTTTCTTTTAGACCGTTATATGAGACATTTTCAGCATTTTGAGAGTACCACTTCCCTTCTTAGCCAGCTTACAATGGCTAAATTTATGGAAGAAGGAGAATGGAGTCGCCATATTAAACGGATGCGTCTTGTTTATAAGCGAAAAATGCAGTGCATAGTTTCTGAGATAAAAAAACATTTCAAACAACATATTTCCATTATTGGGGAGCAGTCTGGTTTGTACTTATTAGTTAAGATACATCAAAATCGTTCCGAAGGCTGGTTAATTGAGCGTGCTGCCTTTTATGGTGTTAAAGTATACCCTACTTCCATCTACTTCATTAATAACCACTCTGATGAACCCATTATAAAACTTGGTTTTAGTAATCTTACTTGTAAAGAAATACAGTTAGGCGTGAAGTTTTTAAAAAAGGCTTGGTTATAAAAAATATCCCCGCAAAAGTTAGTTATGTCTAACATTGCGGGGCATTCAATGAAATTATAAACATAGCGTTTTAATTCACTAACCTACTGCTATAGTTTAAAAACAATCTTTCAAAACCTCTTCTAAATGTTAACCATTAAATCCAACTTTCTTTAAAAGGTGTTGTTCCATTAAATGGTCCTTTTAATGGAACCGTACAGTTTGAATTTAAGCGTAAAAAGAATCCCCTATTCCAACACTGCTGCGAAAATGATCAATCCCTTGTTAGATTCTTCGGCCTTGATTTGGTATTAATAAAACAGTTCTAATCATATTCTTATAAAAAGAAAACTAAGAAGGGAGTGTATAGTTTGTTGATAAAAGTTAAGGTTAATTTACGGCCCATTGTAAGCAAGTTGAATTTACCAACTGTTATGAAAGCAGCGATACTTCCGGGTGACTCAAAAGAAACATTATTTATCGCAACCCAGGTAGGAGAGATTTTTTACATAAGAAACGGAGTTATACGAACTTTTTTAGATATTCGCCCGCGAATCATTAAACTGGGTACTTCTGAACAAGGTGTTTCTGGTGGCGGATATGATGAACGGGGATTGCTTGGACTAGCATTTCATCCCGAATTTTATAATAACCGCCTGTTTTATCTTCATTATTCAGTATCCGGAACACAAGGTCCAGGAGCTCTTTCTGAATCTTTTTCACCTGACCCGTGTGATCCAAAAACTTTAAACTTAAGGTGGATAAATAGAGAAACTCAATATGATCATATTAATACTTTGGAAGAATGGATTTTACCATCAAATGGTCAACCTCAAAAACTACGGACATTACTAAACTTAAGAAGACCATTTTTTAATCATAATGGTGTCAATAGCTTAAACTTTTCACCGGAAACAGGAAATCTTGTTTTAACTAACGGGGATGGTGGAGCAGGCTATGATCCATTCAATTTAAGCCAGAATGATATGGAAATCGCCGGTAAAATAATTGAAATTGATGTAGGTAAGAATACGTTTATCAAGAATCCGCCCGTAGTCACACGGTTTAATGAGCTTCCCGTACCTATTCAGGAAACACTTACGGTGATTGCCAAAGGGGTTCGGAATATACCTGGCATTTCATTTCATAGGTTTTATAATCAATATATCAAATATGTGGGAAATGTCGGACAGGATTTGGTAGAGTCAATTTATTCATTCCTTCAGCATAAATCAATACCGGTTACCCAGCTTGTCCAAGCTTTTTTAATGAAATCTGAAGCTGACCAAGAAGGATTTATTAACTTTGGCTGGCGAGGGTGGGAAGGTGTTTTCCCTACTCCGATTATAAGGGGCTGCTCTGCAAATCAGGATTTGGACGAGACAACAATAGCTTATTATGATGAAGCCATAAAATTATCAATAAGGCGTCTTCAGCCTTTAACTAGTTATTTTCATAAAGATCAAAGACCCAATAAATTTGGAGGAACTGCACTTACAGGAGTGCAAGCCTATATGGGGAATAGAATCCCCGCTTTAACAGGAAGTGTGGTGTTTACCGATCTTGCACGGAAAGAAGAATCCGGATCTCCGGTTAGAGGGGTTTTAGCTTATACTAGAATAAGAACAGATTGTAAACTAAATGATTTTAGTGTTATTCAAACCGATTATAATTTTGGGCCCGGTTCGGCATATTATGTTAGTTTGGGAACGAATCTGGATCAAAGCAAACTATATTTAGGGGTTTATGGCTCTATGAAAGTGACTGATTTTAACCAAGGTACTGTTTTTGAAGTTATTCCGTGATTAAAACTATTAAATTCAACTTAATACCTTCGATGCATGGAGAGGGAGCTGCCGCAGCTCCCGTTCTTAACAAACGCGTTTGTTTAATAAGCAAATTACTATTATTCCTATTAAAAAGCATGACCCGATAGGCCCTATTCAACTATTACCTTTCCGACCATTCCTTCCTGGAAATGGTACCGACATATCAGTTCGTATGTACCGGGCTGTTTCGGATTCACGGTAATGCTTTTTTCTTGTCCTGGCTGGATCTCGGCGTCAATACCTAGCTTTTCCACTGTGAAGGTGTGCTCTTTCTTACCTTTGTTTTTCAATAACAACGTTGTGGTTTTTCCATTCGGAATAGTAATGACTTTCGGGTTAAAGCTATCATCCTTCAATTCGACCGCAATCGATGTCACCGTCTCCATAGGCTGAGTTACAACATCGTATTCGGCCAATACGCCGAGGGAGCCTGCAGAGTTCACACCCAACATCATCCCAAGCAAAACTGCCAATCCTGTTAAACACTTTTGCACAAACATTCGCAAGACCTCCTTTCCTAGACACTATTTTTTCCAATTCATAAAATATTATCACTATATCCACGTGTTGTATTAAAACATGCTGGACTTTGGTCAACGAACCCTTAATCACTATGCGAAATATCAAGACGCTATCCGATGTGTTTTTTGGATGGCATCTTCCTTTTTATAATAAGCTCTGATAAGGGTACTGCCAGCAAACGAAATTTTAAAACTTAAGGATTTCCAAATAAAAAAGCCTAATTTCCCAGTGTTATAAGTGAGAAATTAGGCTCCTTTTTCAGAATACCTCTAGTCTAACTTTCTTCGAATTCTATAAAATTCATTTCCTTTATTATAATACGTCTCTGATATACATCGGAGCGTGGCAAGCACCGCTTTAGCAGTAAAATTCCGGTTTTCGGTCTCTTACGCTTGGCAGTTTTTCTCGCACTCGGCGAATCCGATCTAAATCAAGATCAGCGAAAAATAACGTTTCTTCCTCACCGGCACTGGCGAGGACAGTTCCCATCGGATCAACAATCAGACTGCGTCCGGAAAAAATATCGCCAACAAGGTCGGCGCCGCAAACGAACATCGTATTTTCAATCGCCCGTGCGCGAATCAGCGTCTGCCAATGCTCCTCTTTCATCGGACCAGCTACCCATCCGGCAGGAACAAACAGGACGTCCGCTTCCTGAAGCGCAAATTGTCTTGCAATCTCTGGGAATCGCAATTCATAGCATACCATTAAGCCAATTTTTCCAAACTCTGTTTCAACTACTTTATATTGATTATCACCCGCAATAATCGTATCCGACTCTTTATAACTAAAAGCATCATATAAATGTGTTTTTCGATAAGAATGAATGATTTCGCCTGAACGGTTAATAAATACTGTTGTGTTATAGGCGCGTTTTTGATCATCCGCTTTTGGTTCATACATACCGCAAACAACATAGATTTCGTTTTCACGAGCAGCTTGTGCAAGGCCGGAAACAAACGGACCATCTAGCGGTTCCGCTACCTCAACAGGCAACACGCCAGACTTTGGGGTGGCAAGCGCCATATAAAATTCCGGAATAATGACAAAGTCTGCGCCTTTACTTTTGGCTTTCTCAATATATTGGATCGCCTTCTCTAAATTAGAGGCCTTATCAACACTGGTGGATAATTGTGCAATTGCGACTCTCATGTTACTGAGTACCTCCTAAAATGATTATTTTCATCTATTTTAATCTATTTCACTGTTATTTTGTGGACTTTTTAAACGATTAATAATTTTCCCTATCCTTTGACAAGCTTAGAGTGGAGAAAGGCAACCATTTCCATCGCCTAATTCATCTATGTTGACAAGTTTTTCTAAATATTATATTATAACAATCCTGCCAATCAAACGTTGGCATTAAGGGGACTGTGAAAAGTTCATTCTTCTTTGAAAGGGATGGATCATATGAATAAAGAGCTATTAATGGAAAGTGCGCGTAAGATGAAGGAAAGGGCCTATGTACCTTATTCCAAATTCCCAGTTGGAGTCGCGTTATTACTAAAAGATGGTACTGTTATTAATGGAGTAAACGTGGAAAATGTTTCATTAGGTGCAACAAATTGTGCTGAGAGAACAGCTATTTTTACTGCAATCGCAAATGGTTACAAAAAGGGTGATTTCCAGGCGATAGCTGTCGCGGGTGATACGGTAGATTTTCTTCCACCTTGTAGTATTTGCAGACAAGTGTTAGCAGAATTCTGTTTACCTGAAATGCCCGTTTATTTAACAAATGAGAAGAAAGATATATTAGAATTGACCTTAAGGGAATTATTGCCTTATGCATTTACAGACTTAGATATGTAATATACTTATTCAATTTATATAAAAAGAGGGCAAGTTTTGATGGATCATTTCTCAAAACTTTCCCTCTTATTTGTTCATTTATTAAGGATTCTAAGAATATGTTTTTCTCTTTTTTAATCCCAATTTTTAGAGTGTTTCTTTATTAAGGTTATCATACTTATGATAGATGGAGAAAGCCACTTGTCCTTATGATAGGCAAGGAATGTTGAAATAGCTGGATGTTCCGGTTCTACTTCCTCCCCATGCAATTTCTGACTTTCTAATTCTTCTTTCACTGAAAAATAAGGTACCAATGAAATTCCTAATCCACTTCTAACACATTGTTTTATCGCTTCAATACTTTGGAAATCTAAACTTTCTTTAACATCCATTTGTTTGAAATTTATATAGTGATCAAAAACAGACTTATAACTGCATGACCTTTCCGTATATAAAACCGTTCTTGAGTTTTCTTGCTTTGGAGGACTTATCAAAACCATTTTTTCTCTTTTCAATTCTTCACAATGAATCTCATGTAAGGACCAACCTTCTTTTTCTAATACCAATGCTAGATCGATGTCGCCATTTTGAAGATGTGATGCCACATTATAATTCTCGATAGATTTTAGTGAAAGGTTAACTTTAGGATAAGATTTTTTATATTCAAGAAGAATAGGTGGAACACGGCCGATCGTTAGCGATTCCGAGATACCAATAATAAGATCGCCTGACGGATCCTCGTCTATGTTTAACGCCTGAGCATGCAATTCAATGATCTTTACCGCATAAGAAAGAAGTCGATGACCGTAATAAGTCAAAACGACTTTCTTGCCGAGTCGATCAAATAAAGGCTTTCCTACTTCCTCTTCTAATTCTTTTATATGGGTAGTAACGGAGGATTGAGCATAACCGAGATGTTCAGCAGCTTTTTTAAATCCTCCTCTTTCTACAATTGTCTTGAGTGTAATAAGTTGGCGAAGTTCCATCTAATTATCCCTTTCATAGTTCAATATTATCGAACTAATAGTTCGTTAATATCTATTTTACTAAACTAAGGCGGTGAATTACAATGGTACAGAACATAGATAGAAAAATTCTATTGAATAGGGTCCTTCAAAAAACGAGATACCCTTGAGCGAATAGTGAAGGATGTTAAATAAATACTTTATGGTTGATTAAGAATATACAATGAACTGTTATAAAAGAAGGAGTTTTGACAATGACAAACACAAAAACGTTATTTGAGACTGTTACATTAGGGAATATAACAGTAGATAATCGAGTTGGGGTTGCACCAATGACACGCATCAGTGCAACATCTGAAGGATTAGTAACTGATGAAATGATATCATACTATACATCTTTTGCCCGCGGGGGATTTGGATTTATTATTACTGAAGGGATTTATACAGATGAAAAGTATAGTCCAGGTTATTTATATCAGCCAGGGATTGTTAATGAAAAACAAACAGAAGCGTGGAAGAAATTAGTAGACTCTGTTCATCAAGCAGGTGCGAAAATCTTTGCGCAGATCATGCATACTGGGGCTCTTGTTCATGGGAATCCTTTTGCTGAAGAATCAATCGCTCCTTCTGCTGTTAAGCCAAAAGGGGAAAAAAGTGAAGCTTATGAAGGAAATGGCCCTTACCCAATGCCAAGAGAAGCAACGAAAGTAGAAATAACTGAAGTTATAACAGGATTTGTAAATGCTGCTAAACGTGCTCTATTAGCTGGATTTGATGGGATTGAAATTCATGGAGCCAATGGTTATTTACTTGATGAGTTTCTTACTGATTATACAAATCACCGTACAGATGAATACGGTGGTTCTACGGAAAATCGGGTCCTTTTATTGCTGGAAGTGTCTAAAGCGATTAGGGAAGCAGTAGGGAAGGACTTTACAATTGGTATTCGGATTTCGCAAGCGAAAGTAAATGATTACACACATAAATGGGCAGGAAAAGAAAAAGATGCTGAAATTATCTTTGGTCAATTAGGGCAAGCAGGTCTTGACTTTATCCATGTTACGGAACACCAAGCATGGAAGCCTGCATTCGATACAAGCGAAGCATCACTTGCCTCTCTTGCAAAAAAATACGGAAGGATTCTTGTAATCGCCAACGGTCATTTAGAGGATCCTAGCATGGCGAGGAAAATCATTGAGAACGGGGAAGCCGATGTGGTTACCTTAGGCAAAGGGGCCTTAGCTAACCATGATTGGGTTAACAAAGTCAAAAATGGAGAGCCTTTAGCAGAGTTTAAGCCAGAAGAAGTATTAACACCGAATGCAAAAATTAAAGAATTTGAAGTTTAAATCATCTCAATCTAATTTTAAGAATCTAAAAAGCACATAATTTCTAGTAAATGTAATCACAGAAATTCGAGGATCCAATACATGCTTATCCCTCACTACACTTCCTCTCCCTGTGATTACATTTAAAACCACCCGTGATAACGGGTGATATTTATTTTTTCAATACCTTCAATAACGGTGGAACCACAGCCGTTGTTACAATTCCAGCAAGGACTGCTTCGGCAAGTCCATTTGTAAAAAACACAGTTAAAACAGCTTTATAAATTGCACTCGTGCTACTGGCATTAATAGCTTGAGCATAGGCATCTTGAAATAAAAAAGAAATAGAACCCATGACTAAAAATGTATGTATAAAAGTTGTAAGTAAGCCAGTTAAAAATAAAGCAGGCTTTTGATTGGACTTTTTCTTTATAATAGCTTTATGAACAGCTTTGAAAATATAGTAAGGTATAAACCCAATTATTACTCTCGGAACAATTGCAATAAATAACGCCCAAATACTTCCCTGACTCGTGCCTAATACAGGAATTGCTGGTGAAAAAGCAAATGATAACAAGGTTGGAGTGATCGTATTTATTGCAATACTAGTGAAACCAAACACAAGCCCTAAGAAAGCACCAATTTTGGGCCCTAAAATAATAGAAGCTATAATTATTGGAATATGAATGATAGTCGCTTTAATTACACCTAAATGTATATACCCAAAAGGTGTTAAAGCACATAATAAAATAATAGATATAAAAATCGCAGTTAAAGTAAATTCTTTTGTTTTCAACTTCTAACTCCTTAGTCATCTAATTTCTTTCATTTTCCTAAAGACTAGCAAAACACCATTTTAATTTAACTAAATTCTATTTATGATTAGTGCAAAAGTAAAGATATTTTCCTTGATGAATATAAAAAAGGGCTCCAGAAAGTGATCAAAACTTACTTTCTGGACAGCCCCCTGCTATTTACACTGGACGAACTGTAATTTCATTTACATTCACATAGTCAGGCTGGGTGACAGCATAGACAACAGCCTTTGCAATATCGGCTGCTTCAAGCTTTTTACGATCATTCGAGGTTCTATTACTGCTCAAGTCTGTATCTACCATCCCTGGTGAAATATTCGTTATCCTTACACCTGTTCTAGCAAGTTCCTTTTCCAATCCCATGGAAATGGCCCGAACAGCGTACTTTGTAGCACTATAGACGGTACTTGTTTTTGTTACCTCAAGACCGGAAACCGAAGCAATATTGATAATATGTCCAGTTGACCGGCTAAGCATCGATGGCAATACAGCATGAATGCCGTAAAGTACACCTTTTATATTAACATCAATCATCTGCTCCCAATCCTCCACCTGCCCGGATCGGATGGTTGCTGTTCGCATTTGCCCAGCATTATTGATAAAAATATCTACATTGTCTAATTCTGCTTGTGCCTTTTCCGCTAGCTGATTAACGTCACTTTTAACTGACATATCCGCCTGGACAGCAATTACTTTCACCTTGCCATTCGTTATTTCTGTAATTTCACTTTTTACTTCGTTTAATTTTTCCAGCCGGCGGGCGGCCAGGACGATATTTGCTCCCTCCATGGCTAATTCCTTAGCAATAGCAGCGCCAATTCCAGAGCTGGCACCAGTGACGATCGCTGTTTTTCCTTGTAGCCTGTTCATGACAGTCTCCCCCTAACTTTTTCCATTAGTATAACATTGAAGCAAAAGGTCTTGCTATTGGAAGTGTTACACTGCTCATTGAAAAATAAAAAGGATGTCCCTATAAGAAAAAGATCCCTTTCCCTATTAAAAAGCAGGACCTACAGGGTTATTTCTTCCAAATGATATTTTCCTGCTTTTCTTTGTTTATTAACAATTTAAAAACATCCGGCCTTGAATAATGCCCTACTGGATCGAAGTCAAATTGACTAGAGGCTATTTGTCTCATATCAAGATCGGCAATAATCATTTCTTCTTTTCCCCAAACAGGTTCAGCAACATAATCACCAAGTGGCCCAACAATGGCACTTCCACCGTTACACATCACATCTGGAGCTGATACAAGGTCATCATAACAAGCTAAATCCTCAGGGTACATGTCCTTCGTTACAAATTGATTGGAGGACAATACAAAGCATCTGCCTTCCATTGCTATATGACGAATAGTCGACTGCCATGATTCTCTAGCGTCAGCAGTTGGGGCAATATAAAGTTGAACACCTTGTGCATACATGGCCGCTCTCGCTAAAGGCATGTAGTTCTCCCAGCAAATCAGAGCTCCAATTTTTCCATGCGGAGTATCAAATACAGGTAATGTACTTCCATCCCCCTCACCCCAAACAATCCGTTCCGCTGCAGTTGGTTTTAATTTTCGATGTTTACCCAAAAGGGAACCATCTGGGCCTATAAAAATAACAGAACAGAAAAGTGTACCACCACTATATTCGCTATCCCGTTCAATCACACCCATAATAAGGTATACTCCCGCTTCACGTGCGGCTTGACCAAGCTGTTCCGTCGCTTCACCAGGAACAGGAATCGAGTTCTCCCAATATCGATACCAGTCTTTCCTTCCATCGTCAGTGCGGCTTCCTATTACAGTGCCAAAGGATAATCCTCTAGGATACGCTGGAATAAATGCCTCTGGAAAAACAACAATTTGGGCGCCCTTTTCTCCTGCTTGTTGTATTAAGCTAACTGCTTTATTTATGGTGGCATCACGGTCCATAATAATGGATGCAGCTTGAATAACCGCAACCCTTACACTTTGATTCAAATTCGCCATATAATACCTCCATTTAGATACCGAATCTTTAATTAGTTTTTTCGGTAGATTGAAAGAATCTATCTAACTATATTCCAAATAACTTTATGGCAGAACTAGTATAATGTGCTTTACAAAGTAACCTACACTTCTATCATAATGAAATAAATATTTTTTAATCATCCACTTTAATACTTCCCCCATCCATTTACTCTTAGAATATAAAAAAAGAGAAATCATGAATGAAATCATGTTTCTCTTTTTTCGAATGGTGCTTGTTATTTATTAATAACAAGAAAATCCTCGTCATTAAGTGTTATCGCATAAATACCGAATTGTTTCTTCGTCTGAAGCAGTCGTTAATACAAAGGCAATCCAACACCTAACCTAAGACATACTGACTTTTGCAGTTGAACTATTTTTGGCTTATTTCAAAAACTTTCCTAATTATTTCATTTAATTCTTTCGTTCGGCTAATGGTAATGTACTCATCATTTTTATTAAAATATGTGATTGCGTTTGTATAATATAATTGTTCTGGTTCATCATTTTTCCTTATTGAATATACATATCCCCCATCAGTTTCTTCCTTTTTTATTATGATGAAGTCTTTACCATTTTTGTTTTCCAAATGAATTAGTTCAAAATCTCCCCATTCACTCTCCACATACATGGCATAATTCGGTTTTGTTTGGAAAAGCGCCATAGAATTAGAGTTTTTTATTTCATTAATCTTGAGCCCCTGTTTGGTTAGAGCAACAATTATATCTTTAGCATGGCTGTATTCATTTGGAATAGATAGGTTATTGGTCGTTTTATTTTCATTTAGCTCCTTCGATACTTGGGACTCCTGTTTTGAACACCCAATAGGAAGGGTTACCATGGATAACAAACAAAATAGTAAACAAGTTCTTCTTACCATGTTAAATCCCACCTTTATGCAAGTATAGTAAATAACATGTTAAATTTCCCCTTTTAGTTTCACTCATAAACATCCTTTGTTAGATACTACCTAGTATTTAACTACTACCATAAGCAGTTTTCTAATTATCCCTTATTAAACTGATCGCCCCTGTTGAAAAAGAAAAAAAGGGGCCGTCCTTTCTCGTAAACTCTCGCACCAATTAGTAATACTTTTATATTCCTTACTTCCTGCAAAAAATAAATATTCTACCAGAATCCACTCTTACATTTCGTTATCTATCCAAATTTCGTTTTTTCTTGAAAAACGGGGTTGAAGGACCAATTTTAGGAATAAAAAAATCCATATATCAATAATAAAAAGGGTACTTTTTATCTTTGGAAGGAGAAGGTATATGAAAAAAATATTGTTGATGGGTTTTATTTTGTTATTTCCACTAAACATGATGACTGGAACAATCAGTACCTACGCTGAGACGCAGGTACCATGCATTAGCCAATCTGAAGTAAAGTTTGAAAATCATTTCAGGAGACTTTGGATTGATCATGTATTGTGGACAAGTAATTATATTACAAGTGCAACAACAGCAAGAGCAGAGGATCAAAAACAGGTATTGACTAGGCTTCTGAAAAATCAGGAGGATATTGGTAATGCTATAAAGCCAGTATACGGAGAGCAAGCTGGGAACAAACTTACGGATTTGCTTAAGGAGCATATTATTATTGCAGGAAAGATTGTAGATGCGGCTAAAAGCGGAAATGAAGCCTTGGTGAATCAGCTAAACAAAGAATGGTATAGAAATGCTGATAAAATAGCAGCTTTCCTTAGCGGTGCCAACCCCTATTTGAAAAACGAAGATCTAAAAAATTTACTCTATACGCATCTGAAATTTGTGACAAATGATTTATCTGCAAGTTTAGCAAAAGATTGGAACGCAAGAATCGTTTCAATTGACAATGGAATCACACATATAATCCTAATGGCAGATACTATTTCTGCGGGAGTTGTGAAGCAGTTTCCGGAAAAATTTAAAAAATAATCATAAGAATCTCCAGCATTCTGTTGGAGATTCTTTCATTATGAGGGTATTTACTGTGTCAGCACTTTAAAAAAGGCTGCCGGCCGCGCCTGGAGATAATGAAGTAGATAAGGTAATAAGATTGGTGGGATATAGCAATATTGCAACAACAAGTAGATAGTTAAAGGATTCTTTTAGCGATCTGGCAGATGGAATTATACTCTTCCTAAATTTTAAGGAACTTGAAATATCATTCCTTAATTACAATAACCCTTCCGAATGATTCGGAAAGGCTATAAAAAAGTACTTATTACACCCCTAATAAAACAACCTATCCTTGTGTGTCGTTAATAAAAGCATTATTAATGACTTCCTCTAATTGGCTTCTATTTACCTCGGGTCTTTTTATATATCTTTTGACTAGATTTAAATCCTTAATGCCTGCCAGTTTTGAAACAACCTCAAGATCGACATTAGAATCAACGAGCCGTTGACAAAAAGTATGTCTTAACTGATTTGGGGTTACATCATAATTTTTAAGCATGTATTGGATGGTTCTTTCTGTTAATCGTTTGCCTGTTTGCGAGATGAAAATGGCCTCTTTTTTTAATGGGTGAACCACAAAGTATTCATTTAAATGCTCTCTTGCATCCCTTGATAGAGGAATGACACGTTTTTCTTCCTTTTTTTCAACAGTTATCTCATTTTTCTCGAAGTTGACATGCTCCCAGTTTAAATTACATAATTCTGAAATACGAATTCCAGTGTGCAACAGTATATAGACTATAGCCCGATCTCGCAGATCACTATTATGATTTACCTTTTCTATCAATACTTGATACTGCGCCTCGGATAATATTTCAAATTCTTCATTTCTTTCCACAGGCTTTAGTTCAATACCAAAAGTAAGTTCAGGCTGCTTCAGGTACTTCGCAAAAGTACGTATAATACCAACAATTTTATCAATTGTTGCTAGGCTCTTTTGCTGTTGTTCCAGGTGGGAAATATAATCTTGAATATCACTCTTACGCAAATGGTTTAAATCAGAATCGTTCTTTTGAAGCCATTCATGAAACCTTTCAAGTTCTAGACCGTATGTTTTTACAGTATTAGCAGATTTATTTTGCTCGACTAGCCATTTACAAAAATCAAGAATCAGCGGAATAACCTCTCCAGAATAATTAGTCAACTCATGTCCCTCCCAGATATTGTTACTTTCATTATAACTCCAACAAAACGAGAAGTAAACTTCTACGAATTTAACATATAAAAAAAAGCATCCATAATGGATGCTTGTTCATTGCCTAGCGACGTCCTAC
>NZ_JBALNX010000007.1:0-46260 GCF_036962035.1 Bacillus sp. JJ1773 | reverse complement strand
AGTAGGACGTCGCTAGGCTGTTTTAAATATTTCTATTATGCTATATATAAGCATAGTAAAAATCATATAAATACTATTATCGCGGGGTGGAGCAGTCCGGTAGCTCGTCGGGCTCATAACCCGAAGGTCGCAGGTTCAAATCCTGTCCCCGCAATCTGGTCCGGTAGTTCAGTTGGTTAGAATGCCTGCCTGTCACGCAGGAGGTCGCGGGTTCGAGTCCCGTCCGGACCGCCATTTACATGCTTAAACAAGAACGAAACTAGGTTTCGTCTTTTTTTATTTTGCACAGCATATTTTGCTAGCAGATTTAAAATCATGTACACTATATATGAAAGATACCCTTAGGATGCATCCTAAGGTTTTTTTGATAATAATCAGTTGAGTTAGTTATTCCAATTTAAGAAAAATAATGGTGATCAATTATTATGAGTATATATGAGTTTATTTCGAAACATCCTGATGATACGATGGAATTTTCAAAACGTCTGGCCACCCTTCTGCAGCCCGGAGATGTCATCGCTCTTGAAGGCGATCTTGGCGCAGGGAAAACCACGTTTACGAAAGGATTGGCCATTGGGTTAGAAATTAATAGAAATGTTAACAGTCCTACATTTACCATTATTAAGGAATATCAAGGCAGGCTTCCGTTATATCATATGGATGTTTACCGAGTAGAAGATTCCTTTGAAGATCTAGGATTTGATGAATACTTTGAAGGGGATGGGGTGACAGTTGTTGAATGGGCTCATTTAATAGAAAGTCAGTTGCCTGCTGAATTGTTGACCATCTCTCTTTTTCTAGGTGAGAATGGTTCCAGAAGATTTGTATTAGAACCAAAGGGTAAAAGATACGAGGAGTTATGTAAGGAGATATTAGGATGAAAGTGCTTTCTATTGATACATCTAATTATACGTTAGGTGTTGCGATATTGGATGGGGATCAAGTAAAAGGCGAATATATCACAAATCTAAAAAAGAATCACTCCATACGAGTCATGCCAGCTATTGAAGCTTTAATGCATGATTGTGATATAAAGCCAGCTGACCTTTCAAAAATTGTTGTAGCCAAAGGGCCAGGCTCTTACACAGGTGTTAGAATTGGCGTTACCATTGCGAAAACATTAGCTTGGACACTTAACATCCCATTAGTGGGAATTTCAAGCCTAGAAGTTTCTGCTGCATCAGCTGGACGTTATTTCGAGGGTGCTATATCTCCACTATTCGATGCAAGAAGAGGACAAATCTATACAGGTCTCTACCAATTTGTTGACGGAAACATACATACCTTACAAAAAGATCAGCTTTTATTATCAACAGAATGGGCAGCAAAGCTTAAGGAACAGGAACGGAGAATTCTATTTATTGGAAATGATTTGCCGTTGCATCAGCCTATTTTGAAGGATCTTCTTGGAGGCCAGGCTGTTTTTGCAGAAATCACGGAGCAAAATCCCCGGCCGTCAGAGCTTGCTTTGCTAGGAAGAGATAAAAAAGGGGAGGATATACATTCCTTCGTTCCTAACTATATCCGTTTGGCAGAAGCGGAAACGAATTGGCTAAATGCTAACAAAGAGAAAAAGTAATGATGAGGAAGAACATAATGACGAATTCTTTCACTTTTCGTTTTTTAAGTGAAAAAGATGTTAATGAGGTGTTGAAAATTGAACATGCCTCATTTACATTGCCGTGGACGGAAGAAGCTTTTAAAAACGAATTTAAACAAAACAAATTTGCCGTATATATCGGATTAGAAGATGAAGGAAGATTAATTGGCTACTGCGGGGTTTGGGTAATCGTTGATGAGGCGCATATTACAAATGTAGCCGTCTTGCCTGAATACCGAGGGCTGAAGCTTGGAGAAGCATTAATGAAGAAGATCATGGAGATATCCTCAGAAATGGGCGCTCGAACGATGACACTTGAAGTCCGTGTGACCAATTCTATTGCCCAGTCTTTGTACCGAAAGCTAGGCTTTCAGGATGGAGGCATTCGAAAAAGTTATTATACTGATAATCGAGAAGATGCATTAGTAATGTGGGTGAATTTATAATGAATAAAGATCAATTTATTATGGGTATTGAAACAAGCTGTGATGAAACATCGGTAGCGATTGTCAAAAACGGCAGGGAAATTGCCTCAAATATTGTGGCATCACAGATAGAAAGTCATAAAAGGTTCGGAGGCGTTGTACCTGAAATTGCTTCGAGGCACCATGTGGAACAGATAACCATTGTTCTTGAGGAAGCATTAAAACAGGCAGAACTAAGCTTCGATGATTTGGATGCAATTGCAGTCACAGAAGGTCCAGGCCTTGTCGGTGCATTGTTAGTGGGCGTAAACGCTGCAAAAGCGCTTGCCTTTGCTCATAATATCCCATTAGTGGGTGTGCATCATATTGCAGGCCATATTTATGCGAACCGCCTTGTTACAGAGCTAGAATTTCCGTTACTCTCCCTTGTTGTTTCTGGCGGACATACAGAGCTGGTTTTTATGAAAGCAAATGGACACTTTGAGGTCATTGGTGAAACAAGGGATGATGCTGCTGGAGAGGCGTATGATAAAGTAGCTAGAACCTTGAATCTTCCTTATCCGGGTGGACCTCATATTGACCGGTTAGCACATGTTGGGGAAGCCACCATTAACTTACCGAGAGCGTGGCTGGAGGAAGGGTCTTATGATTTTAGTTTTAGCGGATTAAAATCTGCAGTTATCAACACTGTCCACAATGCTGAACAGCGTGGGGAAAAGATTTCCCCAGAAGATCTGGCGGCAAGCTTTCAGGCAAGTGTGATTGATGTCCTTGTTACTAAAACGCTAAAAGCTGTAGAAGAATATAAGGTAAAACAAGTATTATTAGCAGGTGGGGTTGCGGCCAATAAGGGTTTGCGCTCAGTGTTACAGAAGGAATTTGACAAGCTGCCTGGGATTGAATTGGTCATCCCGCCACTACATTTATGTACGGATAATGCAGCAATGATCGCAGCTGCCGGGAGTATCCTATTTGAAAAAGGTGTGCGATCAACTATGGCATTAAATGCGAACCCAGGTCTTGAAATTACTATCCACAACTAATTCGAATATAAGAAAAACGTCCCAGTTACTACTTGGACGTTTTTTGTGGATAAAATGGCAATTGTTTAAATTTTATGTGTATAATGTGGATAAAAAGCCAATTAAATGTGGATAATGTGGAAAAGTCTGTGGAATCCCATTACTTCAGTTGTTTTTATGTGAATAATTTTGTGGATAAAAAAATACCAGGAGTGAATAAACTCCTGGGTCAAATTTCAGCAAAAAAAATTATTCTGTTACTCTGCTAGTACAGTCCACTCTTCAACTAATTCTTCTAATTTGGTCTTTGCCTCGTTATTTTCTTTCGTTATTTCCAAGACCCTTTCATGATCTTGATATATTTCGGGCTCACACAGAAGCTGTTCGAATTCAGCAATTTGCGCCTCCAATCCCCCGATAAGCTTTTCAACTTCTTCTAATCTTCTCTGTTTTTGTCTTTCTAACTTTTTTGCTTCCTTATCCATCTGATAGCTGCTTTTATCTTGATTTACGTGAGTAGGGAAGGAGGACTTTTCTACAAGGTCCAAAGCTTTTAACTCTTCCTGTTCTTGCTTCTTCTCAACATAATAATCGTAATCGCCAAGAAACTCAGTTGCTCCATTTTCGTTAAGCTCAAGAACCTTTGTAGTAATTCGATTAATAAAATAGCGATCATGAGAAACAAACAGAATTGTTCCAGGATAATCGATTAAAGCATTTTCTAATATCTCTTTACTATCTAAGTCGAGATGGTTTGTTGGCTCATCCAGTATTAAGAAATTGGCTTTTTGCATCATTAATTTTGCCAATGCTAGACGAGCCTTCTCTCCTCCGCTTAATGTCGAGACGGTTTTTAGTACATCATCACCCGAAAAGAGGAAGTTTCCTAACACAGTTCGGATTTCCTTTTCTGGTGTAAGTGGATATTCATCCCAAAGTTCATTAAGTACACGTTTGTTCGAGGTGAGCTCAGCCTGTTCCTGATCATAATAGCCAATGGCTACGTTGGATCCGTAGTGTATACTTCCTGCAAGTGAAGGAAGCTTCTCAATGATCGTTTTTAAAAGCGTGGATTTGCCAATTCCATTTGGTCCTACAAGGGCTATACTTTCTCCACGAGTAATTCGAAAGGAGATATTTTTCGAAATCAATTCATCATTGTATCCTACCGCAACAGATTCCACCTTTAGCACTTCATTGCCTGTTTGCCTTTCAATTTGAAAACCGAAATTAGCAGACTTCTCATCCCCTAAAGGACGGTCCATTAATTCCATTCTCTCCAGCTGTTTTCTGCGGCTCTGTGCCCTTTTGGTTGTGGAGGCCCGAGCCAGATTGCGCTGAATAAAGTCTTGCAGTTTAGCTACTTCTTCCTGCTGCTTTTCAAATTGCTTCAAGTCACGTTCATAGTTTGCCGCTTTTTTGTCAAGATAAGAGCTGTAGTTACCGATATATTTTTTGATTTGATTTCTTGATAATTCATAGACTTGGGAGACGACTTTATCTAAAAAATATCGATCATGGGAAACGATTAAAATGGCCCCGTCATACGTTAGCAAATATTGCTCTAGCCAAGATAAAGTATCAATGTCTAGATGGTTGGTAGGCTCGTCCAAAATTAAAATATCAGGCTTCTTTAACAGCAGTTTTCCTAGAGCAAGCCTCGTTTTTTGTCCCCCGCTCAAAGTGGATATTTTCGTATCATAGCTAAAGGATTGAAAGTTCAGTCCATGAAGAACGGAGCGAATGTCTGATTCGTACTGATAACCGCCTTGTTCTTTAAATTGAACTTGCCGATCATCGTATTCTTTTAAGATGCGTTCATATTTTTCGGGATTAGCCATTGCTTGCGGATCAGACATTTCACCCTCGAGCTTCCGCAATTCCTTTTCAAGCGTTTGCAGATGCTCGAATACAGTTAACATTTCATCCCAAATGGATCTTTCTGACTCGAGTCCGGTATTTTGGGCAAGGTAGCCGATTTCCACTTCCTTAGGCTTAATAATGTCACCGGAATCATAGGACATTTGGCCAGCTATCATTTTTAAAAGAGTAGACTTGCCAGCCCCGTTGCGCCCCACAAGGGCAATTCTATCTCTAGTTTGTACTTCAAGCTTTATATTCGATAATATAACTTCAGCACCAAAGTTCTTTATTAATTGATTGACTTGTAATAAAATCATTTTTGTTCACCTCAAGCTTTATAGAATAAGTGTAACTCATTCATATTTGTTGGGCAATGTGTGTGAGGACGGACTTGAATTATTGTGAAGTGTTTTACACATTTGGCTAAAAATAGTGTATGATTTTGTTGTGAGGTGTTATTAATGTCTGATTTTACCCATTTTAATCAAGAGGGCAGAGCAAAGATGGTCGATATTAGCGAGAAATCTGTGACGGTCCGAACTGCGATTGCTCACTCAAGTATTACAGTTAATAAAGAAATATATGAAAAAATCACTTCGAATACAATGAAAAAAGGAGATGTCCTCGCCGTAGCACAAGTTGCGGGTGTGATGGCATGCAAGAAAACATGGGAAATTATTCCAATGTGTCATCCTATCCCTTTAACGGGAGTAGATATTTCCTACTCATGGAGTGTCGATCAAGAAGAATATACACTGCTCATTGCAGCTACGGTCAAAACAAAGGGTCATACTGGAGTTGAAATGGAAGCGTTAACAGCCGCATCTGTATGTGCCTTAACAGTTTATGATATGTGTAAGGCTGTTGATAAAGGGATGGTCATTGGCAAAACTTATTTAGTAGAAAAAACTGGCGGAAAAAATGGGGATTTTAAAAGGGATTCCTTGTTATAATGTATTGTGTATATAAAGAAGTAAAGCTGCTAACTGATAAAGCATTTGTCATTTGAACAAACGTAAAGGTTTCTACGAGAGGAGATAAGATAATGGCGAATGAGTCATTAAAAATTCCACAAGCAACGGCCAAACGGCTTCCTTTATATTATCGATTCTTAAAAAATTTGCATGCTTCTGGGAAACAAAGAGTCTCTTCTGCAGAATTAAGTGATGCGGTAAAAGTTGATTCTGCTACAATTCGGCGGGATTTTTCCTACTTTGGCGCTTTAGGGAAAAAAGGGTATGGCTATAATGTAAATTATTTGCTTACTTTTTTTCGGAAAACGTTAGATCAGGATGAATTAACGAAGGTAGCTCTTATTGGGGTTGGTAATTTAGGCACTGCCTTTTTAAACTATAATTTCCTCAAAAACAATAATACGAAAATTGAAGTAGCCTTTGATGTAGACGAAGGAAAAGTTGGCACATACATTGGGGATGTACCGATATTCCATATGAGTGATCTAGAAAAAGTAATCGAGGACGAACAAATTCAGGTTGTGATTTTAACAGTTCCTGCTCTTGCAGCCCAACCGATTGCTGACCGAATTGTTCAAGGCAGTGTAAAAGGAATTTTGAATTTTACTCCTGCACGTTTATCTGTGCCGTCCTCCATCAGAATTCATCATATCGATTTAGCTGTGGAGCTGCAGTCGCTTATCTACTTTCTTAAGCATTATCCACAAGAGGAAGAATAAGCTAAACAAAGAAAATGAGCATTTGTATAGTGCTCATTTTCTTTGTTTGTTATTGACGATTTTGAAATGAAAGGCAACCATCCGCAGGCCAGTACCTAAGTCAAGGGTTGCGATAATAATAAGAAAGTAAGTAAATATTCCCCAGCCATCGTTTCTTTGAATGCTTTGGATCGCGATATAGGTAAAGAGGATCCCAAGAATAATATAAATGATGCCTGATAACAATGGTGTCCTTCTCATAAAAACCCTCCAATAAAGCTTTGCATTTTTTCCACTTCTTTTATCCAATTTTCAATATTTTCTCTGTTAAATTGGATAATGACGACAAGTGTATTCATGGCCACATGCGCAAAAATCGGCACTAGAATTCGCTTTGTTTTGACATATAGGAAAGCAAAAGTAAAGCCCATCGCTGAGTACAACAGAATATGTTCAAACTCAAAGTGAGCTAGAGCAAAAATAACAGAACTTATTAAGGCAGAAAGAAAAAAGTTTAGCCGCTTATGAAGCGTTCCGAAAATAACCTTTCGGAAGACAATTTCCTCTAGGATTGGCCCAATAATTGAGCTGATCACAACGACTATGGGTGAAGCTTGAATAAGCCTAATAATTTGCTGTGTGTTTTCCGATCCCATTTCAATTCCGATTAAATTTTCTATATTGGCGGCAATAGATTGCGCAAATAATGCAAGGAATACTCCGCCAATGGCCCAGGCTATGGAAGTACCTGCAGAAGTTGAATTTCTCATAGAAAGGCTTTCCTTCATTTCTTTTCGAAGGATTGCCAACGAAATAATTAATGTGATCGTAAAGCTAATGACAATCCAGGATGTGACAGCGGTTGTTTGCATGTCGGCCATGCTTTTGCCGGATAGTGTTCCCCAAAACGCAATGAACGGGACCCCGATTAAGCTCGATAATTGCATCCCTGTATAAGCAATAAGAATATACCAATACTCTTTTTTCAATATTTTATCTCCTTATCCATTGTGTATATCAATCCTCATTTTACCCGTAAAAAGGTCCAAGTTTCAAATTGTAGACATAAAAAGATGGTTTGCTGCTTGGATATTAAGGATAAACTAGCATTTGGCAATGACTGTAAAAATAATGTAGCCCATATTAAATATTTTTTACAAAAAAATTGAGCTTCACTCTTGCAAATATGCAATAGATTCATTAATATAATAATTGTGTTAGCACTCAGCAGATGAGAGTGCTAATAAATAAAATTTACATATTTATTGAGGAGGTTGTTTCACTTGTTAAAGCCACTAGGTGATCGAATTATTATCGAGCTTGTTGAAACTGAAGAAAAAACTGCAAGCGGCATCGTTTTGCCGGACACTGCAAAAGAAAAGCCTCAAGAAGGCAATGTAGTTGCTGTTGGAACTGGACGCGTTCTTGAGAACGGTGAGCGTGTAGCTCTTGAAGTTGCTCAAGGCGACCGTATTATCTTCTCAAAATATGCTGGTACTGAAGTGAAGTACGAAGGCAAAGAATATTTAATTTTACGCGAAAACGACATTCTTGCTGTTATTGGCTAATCTAGCCATACAGCTTTACAATTTTATTTGATTTGAACTGCCTATTTAACTATTTCGAGGAGGTTATTTATTATGGCAAAAGAGATTAAATTTAGTGAAGATGCACGCCGCGCAATGCTACGCGGAGTAGATGCTCTTGCAGATGCAGTAAAAGTAACTCTTGGACCAAAAGGACGTAATGTGGTTCTTGAGAAAAAATTCGGTTCTCCGTTAATTACAAATGACGGTGTAACAATCGCGAAAGAAATCGAATTAGAAGATGCTTTCGAAAACATGGGTGCAAAGCTTGTTGCTGAAGTTGCAAGTAAAACAAATGATGTAGCTGGTGACGGTACGACAACTGCAACGGTTCTTGCTCAAGCAATGATCCGCGAAGGTCTTAAAAACGTAACAGCTGGTGCAAACCCAATGGGTATCCGTAAAGGAATCGAAAAAGCGGTTGCAACTGCTGTAGAAGAATTACAAGCAATCGCTAAGCCAATCGAAGGCAAAGAGTCTATTGCACAAGTTGCTGCTATTTCTTCTGATGATAAAGAGGTTGGTGCTCTTATCGCTGAAGCTATGGAGCGCGTTGGTAACGATGGAGTTATCACAATCGAAGAATCAAAAGGCTTCACAACTGAGCTTGATGTCGTAGAAGGTATGCAATTCGACCGTGGATACGCTTCTCCATACATGGTAACAGACTCAGACAAAATGGAAGCAATTCTTGATAATCCATATATCTTAATCACTGATAAAAAAATCACTAGCATTCAAGAAATCCTTCCAGTTCTTGAGCAAGTGGTTCAACAAGGCAAGCCATTATTGCTTGTTGCTGAAGATGTTGAAGGGGAAGCACTTGCTACATTAGTAGTGAACAAGCTTCGTGGAACATTCAATGCAGTAGCGGTTAAAGCTCCTGGCTTTGGTGATCGCCGTAAAGCAATGCTTGAAGACATCGCGATTCTAACTGGTGGTGAAGTCATCACTGAAGAATTAGGCCGAGACTTGAAATCTGCAACAATCGAATCTTTAGGACGCGCTTCTAAAGTAGTTGTAACGAAAGAAAACACAACGATCGTTGAAGGTGCAGGAGAAAGCGCACAAATCGCTTCTCGTGTAAACCAAATCCGTGTTCAATTAGAAGAAACTACTTCTGAATTCGATAAAGAAAAATTACAAGAGCGCTTAGCTAAATTAGCAGGTGGTGTGGCAGTTGTTAAAGTAGGTGCTGCTACAGAAACTGAATTGAAAGAGCGCAAGCTTCGCATTGAAGATGCTCTAAACGCAACTCGTGCAGCTGTTGAAGAAGGCATCGTATCTGGTGGTGGAGTAGCTCTACTTAATGTTTACAACAAAGTAGCTGCTCTACAAGAAGAAGGCGATATCCAAACTGGTATCAACATCGTATTACGTGCGATGGAAGAGCCTGTACGCACTATCGCTCAAAACGCTGGCCTAGAAGGTTCAGTTATCGTTGACCGCTTAAAGCGCGAAGAAGTGGGAATCGGCTTCAATGCTGCGACTGGCGAGTGGGTTAACATGATCGAAGCTGGTATCGTAGATCCTAAGAAAGTAACTCGTTCTGCTCTTCAAAACGCTGGTTCAGTTGCTGCAATGCTTCTAACTACTGAAGCTGTTATCGCTGACAAACCAGAACCAAACGCACCTGCAATGCCTGATATGGGCGGTATGGGTGGAATGGGCGGCATGATGTAATAAGTGCCTCCAACCCTTTATATATAGGGATTTGTTACCCTAATAACTACCGAAAGGTAACATTGGGAACAAAAGGTTAACAAATAGAGGTTTTCCATTAAGTTCTTAAACTTTCTGGAAGCCTCTTTTTTCATGTCTTTAGTTACGTGCAAGTAAACGCTTTTCGTCGTGTCCTCATCTCGGATCCAAACCAACATCAATGATGTAAGACCATTTTGCTAAGACCAATTGAGGACAGGTTCATTAAAACTAGAAAAGCAGTCAAAAGGAGTTTGTACTCTGGCATATTCCAGAAAACAAACTCCTTTTCTTCATAAAAGTTTTTTTAGATGCTATGTGAACTATTTTTATACTTTTTCACTTGTCTCAATAGAATCTAAAAGGAAACGAGCGTATCTAATGGGTGTTGCATACGTTTCCTTCCATACATCATGCATACCAGCATCTTTGAAGGAATATCTTTGATCTCGACCGTTGCACTCAATAAACATCGGAAATCCTTCATTGGTAATGCCAATATCCAATCCAACATCAGCAAGGTTAACGTAATAGCTGCTTAAATCTTTCACTACTTTAAGAGATAGTTGCTCGATACTTTTAAATACTTCTTTTGCCTCAAGATAAGGAAAATTGTCTAATATTTCCGCGAAATCTTTACATTCTCCACCTTTTGCAACATTCGTGACATATCCTCCGGATTTTGCCACTTTCGCAACTATTCCAGTTACTTTCCACTGTCCACATTCGTTTCGTTGTACGGAAACCCTTAAATCAAAAGGATTTCCCTTGTAGGTAGCCAATCGGATTCTTTGTTGAATGATATATCCACGGGACAGTTTTTTTGTAATAATATCCGGTAATTCATTAGAAAATACTATTTCCTTCAATCCTTTTCCTATCTGCTGATCATATTGAACCTTCCAAGTTTGCTTTTCGCCTTTGCTAATGCTTATTATTCCACTTCCAAGCCCCCCGCTGTTGGGTTTAATGATAATTTCTTTATACTTTTCTAACATTCTGTCAAAGTTTTCTCGATTAGCAGGGACAGTTTCAGGTAGATGTGAAAACAAGTCATCATTTTTCATCAGTAATAAATAGACTTGCCATTTTCTAATCTTACTAAATTCATTAAAAATCCAGTATCCCATTTGTGTAAGGTCTTTAATTTTTTTCTTTGCAGATATGGTAGAAGTTACCGCCCTGTTATGAATAACCTTCGGAATTTGTATTTCTTTTTTAACTAAAAACCCTTTCTTATTTCTAACTTGTGCAATCGTTTTTCGGGATTCAACATTAACATCATCCAAACGAAAAAAACATATGCTCATTTCTAATGAATTGGCCGCTTCTTCATAAAAAGAAAACTTCTCATAGAGTTCTTTTCCTGCTATTAACTTATTATACATGAAATTATCTATTAGAATACCAACTCTAGGATCATCCACATGATTACCTCCCAGTTTGTAAAAAGATTAATTTTCCATGTAAGCATTCGATTTTTTAATTTCTTTCCATCTTGGTTTTAATCGGATTCCATCACTCTACAAAGTTGTCACTTTTTTAAATACTTGTAAGTATTGACCCGCTGTTCGTTCCCAAGAGAATTCTTTTGCCCTTTCAAATCCATTTTTGGATAACCTTTCACTTAATGAATTTGATTCAAGCAATGAGAGAATAGAATGAAATAGCTCCTCCTTAGGATTATCAAGGGAGATGATGATTCCAGTTTCTGCGTGCTCTACTACCTCTGGAATACCTCCATTATTTGTAGTGACTACAGGTTTCATGGAAGCCATTGCCTCTAAATTAACCAATAAAAAGGGTTCATTCCAAATAGAGGGGGTAATGACAATATCCGCAAGTTGATAAATGTAAGGCATATCGATCGGTTTCACAAAATCTGTGAACACAACATGATTATTTATTTGTTCTGCCATTGTTCTAATCTTTTTCATATATGACGTATCTTTGTTATTCCCATATTTGGGACTTCCTGCGATAAGCAACTTGAGACGAGGGATTTTTTCAATCAGTGCTGGCATTACTTCCAGAATCAAATGAACGCCTTTTTTTTCCATTACTCTTCCAGCAAACAGTAAAGTAGGATCTTCACTCGATAACCGATATTTCTCTCTCCATCGGCGAATATTTTCTAAATCCATTCTTGCTGTTTCATATGGAGTCGTGTCAATCCCTAAATGAATCCCGTACGATTTCCCTTTAAAAGCTGGATACTTTTCCGTAAAATAATTTTCCAATGCTTTACTATTAGTTATCAGGGCATCAACATTCCGGGAAACTTCAGTCATCTCCTCTTTGCGAATGTTAGGGGGCAAAGAAAAAACATCTGAATGCATATTTAATACAATTGGGATCTTTGGACATGCATGTTTTATTTGCATAACATAAGAAGGACGATTTTCGATTATAATCACACTTGGTTTTTCTTCTTGAATATTTTTGATTACTTGCTGCAAATAAACACCCGGGCTGTAAAAGTGGAACCGTTTGTAAAGGAGATTTCCCTCTAATGTAGATTCCGGAAATTGACGGCATTTTTTTGTATATACAATGACCTGATTATTCCGTTCCAGTTGTTCTGCTACCTGGTGAATGACATGTTCTACTGATGTCCCAATAACAGGAGGAACAGAATACAATCCCGGACTGATGACAGCAATCTTCATAATAACAATCCCTCCTTTTCTTAATCAGGCTTCACTTATCCAACATCTGGTCTAATCATTATTTAAGCTGCTCAGTTCTCTTAAATGTATCTAAACTTTACTCCTTAATAACAATATGCTTAATTCAAAAAATAGTACTAGGGGTTGTCCCTATTTTTATTCAAAAAAAGGTACATGCTAAGTACTTTCAATTTTGTACGTAACGAACATTCTTTTTTAGAAAGGATGGGAAGGCAGATCTTGATAAGGAGTGGAGTTTTTTACCAAAAAAGAAAGATATAAAATAAGTAACGATTACTTGTCTTTTGAATACTTTACATATAAAAGGTCAAGAAAGGTGGAACTTAATTTGGTAAGAAAGGCCATTATCCCAGCAGCAGGATACGGTACTCGGAGTCTGCCTATTACGAAAGTAATCCCAAAAGAGATGCTTCCGATTGGATTAAAACCAGCTATACATTATATCGTTGAGGAGGCAGTAAATTCAGGAATTGAGCAATTATTAATTATTACATCAAAGTCAAAAGATATGATCATAGACTATTTTGATAACTCCTTAGAATTAGAGACTATATTAATAAAAAGCAATAAGTCGCATCTCTTAAAACATTTGGAATTGCCGAAAATAGAAATTTTATATAAAAGACAGCCTGATATAAATGGACTTGGGGCTGCTATTCGATTAGGAAAGGATTTTGTTGGAGATGAACCGTTTGCTGTTCTTTTACCAGACGATTTAGTTTTTTCGGGACAAGCTCCTGCCTTAAAAGAATTAATAGATATTCATAAGGAAACAAACTGCAGTGTTTTAGGGCTAAAAAAGGTAAATCAAAATCAATTAAAAGATTACGGAGTTATACAAGGTATTGGTGACACGAAAGTGGTCGAAATTCAAAACATAGTAGAAAAACCAAAAACAAGTTTATCTTCAGACATGGCTGTGATAGGCAGATATGTTTTCACCCCGGAAATCTTCCAGTTTTTATTGAAAATAAACAAGGGGGTAAATGGCGAAATACAGCTTACAGATGCTATTAAAGAATTGTTAACTATTCAATCTGTCTATGGGACCATCATATCCGGTGACCGCTATGATATTGGAAAATTGGAAGAATATGTAGAATTAATGAATGTTGTATTTAAGGAAAATTATTAATTGTAGAATCCTTAAGCTTTTTTCAAGTTCTTCGAGTGTTACTGAAAATGTTTTTTAGTATGTTTCTGTTATTTTTAAGAATGTCCTGGGAATGGATTACGGTTATTCATTAAAGAATGCAATCATTTTGTTGAAAAACTATCTTAAACAACGAAACAAATCTTAACCAAATGAATAGTTTAAAAGGGTGGACAAGCTTTTGATTATTTTTGTCTAAAAGGGGGCGAAAGAATGAAGGAAACGAATAAAGACCATGGAATTTCAATTGTTGCTTGTACAAATAAGATAAGATATATGGACAATATTTTCTCTAATTACGAAAATCAAATATTACAGGAAAAAGAGTTAATTATTGTTCTCAACAATGATTCCCTAGATATAAATGAATGGAAGAAAAAGGCGGAAGGATATGATCATGTCCGGGTGTACCAACTTCCAGAAGAAACAACCCTGGGAAGTTGTTTGAACTTCGGCAGAAATCAAGCGAAATTAAAATATGTGGCAAAGTGGGACGATGATGATTATTATGGGAGTGCTTACCTATATGAAGCCTTAAAGTCATTTGAGCATACAAAGGCTGATATTGTTGGGAAAAGGACCGGTTTCATGTATTTCCCAAAAGCTAAGGAATTACGATTACGATTCCCGGGCCACGAATCAAAACGGGTTAGAATAGTATTCGGGGGAACCATTATTGCCAAAAAAATAGTAATGGAGGAAGTCCCTTTTTTAGATGTATCATTGGGGGAAGATGCGACTTTTCTGAAAAATGCAAGGGCTAAGGGATATCGTATCTTTTCGACCAGTCGATATAATTATACTTACTTCAGATGGGATTCCAGTGAGCATACGTGGAAGCCTACAAGCAAGTATTTAAAAAGTACTTCACGACACATTAGATTTATTGATGATTTTAGGAGTATCGTCGATAAAGAAATTCTTGAATAAGTAAGCCACTAGAGGACAGGTTCATTAAAACTTGAAAAGCAGTCAAAAGGAGTTTGTACTCTGGTATATTGTAGAAAACAAACTCCTATTTTCTTCATAAACAATTGGTTCAGTAAGTCATATACCATTACCTATTATTCTGCTTACATTTACAGAAAAATTACCTATTAATCCTTTTTCTATAATGGATTGTCTTAGATCCTTGCTAATAATGAAAGGGAGGGTGGAAGGAAATGAAGGTACCATTAGTTGCTTCAACAGAAGAAACAATAGAGAAAATTAATAAAGATAAATGTTCTGTTAGCAGATATGGAGATGGTGAATTTTTTATAATGAATGGTAAAAGTATTGGATTCCAATCTTACAGTGACCAACTAAGTAATAGATTAAAGGAAATAATAATAAGTCAACAAAAAGATCATATAGTGTGTATACCTAACGTATTTAATGAACCAAGTTGGTTTAATGAAAGAGCCAAAACTTTTTGGGCTAATTATATAAGAAACTATATATATGAAAGAACGTAAAAAATACGGTCTTAAACGCGCTGGTCGTACACCACAGTTCTCAAAGCGATAATTAACAACGTTTCAAAGGCTCTCAACTTATTTGGTTGTGGGTCTTTTTTATACTAAAAATAAGGTTTGGCCAAATTATTACTCAGTTAGATGATCTTGGGGTGAAACGTCTAATTTGTATATATCCGCTTCGACTAAAATCCAATCTAAAAAATAACAATACCATATGAGATCATTCAATAAAAAGAAAAAATTCTCGTAAAGAAGGTAAAAAAACTAAGTGACGTCGAAATATAGAGTACAGGGCAAAAGCGGCTAGTAAAAAGGGCGGCATAAGTAAAACAACATTCATTATTTATGAACGTGATTTGTGACAAATAAGAGATAGAAAAGCCAGAAAGGATGAGTTCATTGAATAAGAATATCATTCGCTCGATAACAGTTATATCAGTATTTTTTTGCCTCCTATGGCTGATTGGGCTTGGCTGGGTGGCATATGAATATTATGCAGGAAAACCAGAAAAGGGTCCCCAGTCGACTACCGTTTCTCAGAAATCAGAAATCAAAAAAGGTTTAACTATTGTAGCTTTAGGTGATTCATTAACAAGGGGATCCGGAGATGAATCTGGAAAAGGCTATGTCGGTGTTTTAATTGACGAAATCAAGGAAAAATCAAATGGACCAGTTCAGCTTACAAACCTAGGCATCAATGGTCAACGCTCGGATCAGCTTAGACAGCAGGTACAGCAAACTGAAATAAGAAGGCAAATCCAAAAAGCCGATATGGTGCTCGTGACCATTGGCGGAAATGATTTGTTCCAAGGTGGTCAAGGTTTAATGGATTTTCAGGCTGGAGACATTTCGGTCATCGAGAAAAAATATCTTGAAAACTTAAAAGTTATTTTTCAGGAGATTCGTCAGTCGAACCGTGACGCCAATGTGTTTTTTATTGGACTGTATAATCCGTTCATTGATTTAGACCAAGGTAAAGATATGTCAAAGATCGTCCGCCATTGGAATTATGAAAGTGCAGAAGTGAGTGGTGCTTTTCCAAAAATCGTGTTCGTTCCAACATTTGATTTATTTGAATTAAAGGTTAATGATTATTTGTATTCAGACAAGTTTCACCCAAATACAGAAGGGTACCGTTTAATTGCTAAACGAGTAGCCTCACTGCTCACATGGTAAGGAGTGGGATTGATGGAGAAAATTACGTTATCGGTAGATCATCTGAAAAAAGTGATTGGAAAAAGAGAAATCATCAAAGGTATAACGTTTGAGTTGAAAGAAGGGGAAGTTTTTGGGTTTTTAGGGCCAAATGGTGCTGGGAAAACAACAACCATTCGGATGCTAGTGGGGTTAATCAAACCAACATCTGGTTCGATTAAAATTTGCGGATTTAATATCGAGGACCAATTCACGGAAGCACTAAAAAATCTGGGTTGTATTGTAGAAAATCCTGAATTATATCCTTATTTATCGGGCTATGACAACTTGATTCATTTTTCCCGGATGCTTGAAGGGATCAGGGAGGAACGGATCAAAGAAGTGACTGAACTTGTGGGTTTATCTGAAAGAATTCATGATAAGGTTAAAACGTATTCTCTGGGCATGAGGCAGCGGCTCGGTATTGCACAGGCACTTTTAGGAAAACCAAAAGTGCTGATTCTCGATGAACCAACGAATGGGCTTGATCCCGCAGGAATCCGTGAAATGCGGAAATTTATCCGCTTTCTGGCTGTAGAAGAGGGGATTAGTGTTCTTGTCTCTAGCCATTTATTAAGTGAAATTCAATTATTATGTGATAGGGTGGCCATTATTTCAAAAGGAACGATCATTCGGATTGATACTGTTCATAATCTTTTATCGAATCGGGAGAGAATGGTCTGGAAATTTCATCCGCTTGAAAAAGGCAAGGAAATATTACGTGCGTTAACCACGATCGAGGAAAATGATGATGGTACCATATTGACTGAGTTTAATGAAAACAAAACATCTGAGTGGAATAAACAGCTAGTTGAAGCGGGTGTCTATATAACAGAAATGAGCAGGAAATTACCTGTCCTGGAAGATTTGTTCCTCGAACTAACAGGGGGTGACACGATTGAATAAATTGGTACAAAATGAAATGATGAAGCTGATTGCCAAAAAGCGGCTCGTCGTAATAGCGGTCATTATTGGCGTTCTTGTTGTTTTATTTACATTTGCACAATATAAACAAGCGCAAACCCAAATGGAAAAAATAGGAACAAGCGATTGGAGAACGATCTTACAACAGCAAATCATTGATACGCAGAACCGCTTAAGCAGCAGCAGAATGACACCAGAATGGAAGAAACAGCTGCAAATATCGCTTCAGCAGCAACAATATTATCTAGACAATGATATTAACCCCTCTGAGCCTGGTGCTCCAACATTTATAAGGATATTTTTAGAAAACTCAATTGATTTATTTATTCCATTAATGGTCATGGTGATTGCAAGTGACTTAGTATCCTCTGAGCACAGTATAGGCTCTATCAAGCTTTTGTTGACGAGACCGGTGAAGCGATGGAAAGTGCTCCTGAGTAAATATATCACTCTTTGTTTGGCCATTTCACTAATCATTGCGATAGCTGGAATACTTTCCTATTTGATTTCGGGGCTGATTTTTGGCTACAAAGGCTGGGGAGCACCAATCTTGACTGGCTTTAATGTGACCGAATCGGGACTAAACACTTCTGAAGTAAAGGTTCTCGATTTATGGAAGTTTTTGTTAATGGATTTTGGACTCGTGTGGTTTGTTTCCATTGTAGTTGGGACCTTATCCTTTATGCTTTCGGTATTAATTCGAAGCACCGCTGCTGGTATGGGAATCATGCTTGCCGCTCTCATTTCAGGGGCAATCTTAAGTAATATGGTCTCATCGTGGGAGTCGGCTAAATACTTTTTCATGGTGAATTTACGGTTAACCGATTATATGAAAGGAATGGCACCGCCGATAGATGGAATGAACCTATCTTTTTCAATGATGGTTCTTATAGTCTGGTGGGCATTTGCCTTATTGGTTTCCTTTTTTGTTTTTACTAAAAAAGATGTTTATTAATGGAGCTTTCGCTAAAGAAAGAAACAGGTTGAAATTTGAGATAACAGTATTTGTCTCCATTGGAAAGTGAAAAAACAATGGTGGCAGGATGGTGTAAAAAACATACTGCCACCAAATATAAAATAGGCTAGATCGAACATGGTTTATAGGTCTGAAACGTTTATTTCCAGTACAGTCAGCACCAGACAAGGCGTTCTGTGTGGCAGCCGTTATGAATCCAGCTATCATTAGTTCGAGTCCCCTCTTTAATAGAGGTGGCTTTTGATTAAAGTGTTTGTCCTCCTGTTTGTCCTCCTGACATTTTATTTTTATTAGAAAATATTAAAAGTAAACTGGGAAAAACAGCGATAAAAGGCGACTTTTTTAAAAGTATTTCTTCTTATTAAATTACGAAATGAATGGGCGGAATGATGTAATAACGCCTCACCAGAAAAAAAGAAGCTTCTCATAAGTCATTAGACTTTTGAGAGGCCTTTTTTATTGGAAAATTTCCTTTTGACATGTATGTCTCTATGTCTGTTGAATATGACTGTAAGATAAGATTACTCAGAAAGTCCCGAGCACCCGTCTTAATGGAAAATTAAAGCTTAGTTATTATGCTAATAAAGTATTTTGGGAAAATTGGGACACGTTCTATTGCCCCACTATATTAATAAGGCTGCGGAGAATAGACTCTCACGCGGCTTTTTGTTTTTTTATTATATTTCCTGATCGATTGCAACAAGGATTGTGGTTATCAATATTTTTTATTCTTAGCTAATAATTCGCACTACTCACTCAATTTCCGAACATTAATGATTTATTTTAAAAAAGTATTCGTGTTTTTATTGACGGTTGGATTTTCTGATGTTACTATGGGTTAGTATAAAATAAATGTTATTCTCGTATAATATTGGGGATGTGGCCCGAAAGTTTCTACCAAGCTACCGTGAATAGCTTGACTACGAGGTTGTGTATATAAGTATGGAAATAAACTCCATTATCTACCTTCCTAAAGTCAAGCACCGGTGTAAATCGGTGCTTTTTTATTTTTACACAAGCAGCAATTCAACATGATTAACTTAGGAGGATTATTTCAATGACAAAGAGCACAAAGAAAATTGTAATGATATTATTTATAGCTTTAATGACTGCAGTAATGGCAGCATGCGGAAATGACTCAGCTAATGACAATGAAGCTAAGTCTGGAAAAGGTGAAGAAGGGTTAAAAATTGCCATTGTAACAAGCCCATCAGGCGTTGATGATGCCAGCTTTAATGAAGATAACTATAAAGGTATTTTGAGCTTTATTGAAAAGCATCCAACAGCAACAGTAAAGGCTGTTAGAGAAGAAAGTGGCGATCCTGCAGCGTCTATACAAGCTGTTGCTGATATTGTGGCAGATTATGATGTTATTATCACACCTGGGTTTCAATTTGCTGGAGTTTCTAGTATTGCTGTAGAAAATCCTGATAAAATTTTTATTTTAAATGACTCAGAGCCTGCACCTGTAGGGGATCAAAAAGAATTCGATAATGTATATGCGATGAATTTCGCTGAACAAGAAAGTGGCTTTTTTGCAGGAATGGCTGCAGCACTTGAAACAAAATCGAATAAAGTAGCGGTTGTAAATGGGATAGCTTATCCTTCAAATGTAAATTATCAATTTGGCTTTGAATCTGGTGTAAATTATGTAAATGCAGTATATGGAAAAAATGTTGAAATGGTTGAATTATCAGGTTATGCTGGGACGGATGTAACTGGTGCCGATGTGGGTGGTAACTACGCAGGATCTTTTGCAGATGAAGCAACTGGTAAAGTTATTGGAAATGCGTTAATGAAACAAGGTGTAGATATCATTTTTGTTGCTGCAGGTGGTACTGGTAATGGGGTATTCACAGCAGTTAAGGAAGCTAAAGGCGATATTAAAGTCATTGGTGTGGATGTTGACCAATTTGATGAAGGTGTAAATGGTTCTGAAAATATCGTATTAACATCTGCGGTAAAGTTCATGGCTATGAATATTGAAAAGGTATTAAATTCTGTTGCTGACGGAAGCTTTAAAGGTGGAAATGTCGTTCTTTATGCAGATACAGATTCAACTGGTTTTATAAAAGAAGAAGGCCGTCATCAATTATCAGAGGATGCACTTAGTAAAATGAATGAAGCTTACAAGTTAGTTCAAGAAGGTAAAATTGTACCTGCATCTAATTTTAATGGCCATACTCCAGAAAAGTTTCCAGGGTTATAACATTAAATAGAAAAAAGTAATGAAATGAACCATTAGAAGTTTATCATTTCCTAATTTAAGTAAAACTAGGGAATGATGAACTTCTTTTAAATTATTTTTCCTGAAAAAGGAGACGAAAGATGTCTGATTATATTGTAGAAATGAAACATATAACCAAACGATTTCCTGGAATAGTAGCGAATGATGATGTATCCATTGGTATTAAAAAAGGAGAAATTTTTGCCTTGCTTGGAGAAAATGGTGCAGGTAAATCAACTCTGATGAGTATTTTGAGTGGAATGTATGAACCGGATGAAGGAGAAATTTATATTCGGGGAGATAAAGTACAAATTAGTTCACCGAACCATGCGGCAAAGCTGAACATTGGAATGGTCCATCAGCATTTTAAGTTAGTCCCTGATTATACGATTACAGAGAATATCATATTAGGTGTAGAGCCTATGAAAAAATTCGCAGGTCTCTTTCCATACGTAGATATTCGAAATGCCAATCGTAAAATTGAAGAACTGTCTAAAAAATTTGGTTTAGAAGTGGACCCTACGAAAAGGATAGCTGATCTTACTGTTTCGATGCAGCAACGGGTAGAAATTTTGAAGGTGCTTTATCGTGAAGCAGAAATCCTTATTTTTGATGAACCAACTGCAGTCTTAACGCCACAAGAAATTGATTACTTGCTCGGTATTATCGAAGGCTTAAGGAACGGTGGAAAAACAATCATATTAATTACACATAAGCTAGAAGAAATTAAGAAAGTGGCCGATCGATGTGCTGTATTGAACAAAGGTAAATTAATTGATGTGTTGGATGTAAAGACAACATCGGTTAATCTTATGGCTCAATTAATGGTAGGTAGAGAGGTTAGTTTTGAATCTGAAAAAGTACCAGCTCAGTTTAAAGAGGAAGTATTGAAGGTAGAACATCTAACTGTTAAAAATGAAGATGGATTTGAAGTAGTGAAAGATGTATCCTTTACCATCCGCAGCGGCGAAATATTTGCAATTGCTGGAGTCGCAGATAATGGTCAAGTTGAAATAGCGGATGCCATTGCTGGATTAACAAAGGTTAGCGGTGGGAAAATACTCCTCGAGGGTAAGGACATTACGAGTGAAAGTATAAGAAACAGAACAGAAACGGGAATATCTTATATACCTGAAGATAGACAAAGCTTTGGACTATTTTTGGATTTTGATTTATCAACTAATTTAGCATTAAAGCAGTACTATAGGGAGCCCTTTTCTAGTAAGGGAATCTTAAATAAAGAGGAATTTGAGCAATTTGGCAGTCATTTGATTGATAAATATGATATTAGAAGTGGACAAGGTATTAAGACGCAAGTTCGTTCGATGAGTGGCGGTAATCAGCAAAAAGCCATTATTGCTCGCGAAATCGAGTTACAATCGCCGCTTATGATTTTCGTTCAGCCAACACGGGGAGTAGATATTGGGGCGATTGAAAATATTCATAAAATGATGATTCAAGAACGAGATAAAGGAAAAGCGATCTTACTTATTTCATTAGAATTAGATGAAATTATGAATGTAGCGGATACCATTGGAGTTATATATAATGGCCAACTTCAAAAAATTGCTAGCAGTGAATCCTTAACAACGAATGAAGTCGGCGAATATATGATGGGGGCAAAGCATGAGTAAAGATAAAAGGAAAAAAAACTTAAGTGATAGTCTTATTCGACCAATAAGAAATGAGAAATGGCAGCCTATCACCATTCCATTAATATCCATAATCATAAGTTTTATTGCTGCGGCTGTCGTTATCCTATTAATTGGGAAAAATCCCTTACAGGCATTTTATAACTTATTCCAAGGGGCAGGAATCTTGCCTAAGCCTTCTTATGCTGGCTATAAGAGCATGCTGACTGACTTTTTGATTTTGCTAAATGCCATGACCCCACTTGTGTTTGCAAGCTTGGCAGTTGCTGTTGCTTTTAAAGCGGGTCTATTTAATATTGGGGTTTCCGGTCAAATGCTCGTCTCTGGTTTTATAGCGACGATTATAGTTGGTTATAGTGGTTTAGATGCCATAATCGCAAAGCCGCTTGTTTTGATAATCGGATTTGTCGCTGGAGGATTAATAGGAGGATTAGTAGGGTGGTTAAAATATAAATTTAACATTAATGAAGTCGTATCTACGATTATGTTAAATTATACTGCCCAATATGTCATCAGCTTTTTTATTCAGATGTACTATATAGATCCTGTTTCAAGACAATCTAAATATATTTCAGAAGCAGCAAGATTAACTTTAGTAAATGTCGAAATAGCCAACTTGAAAATGGATATTCCATTGGGCTTTATATTAGCCATCATTACCGCTATTTTAGTAAAGTTTGTCATGGACAAAACAGTAGTAGGTTTTGAACTTAAAGCGGTAGGTTCCAATCGTAATGCAGCAAAATATTCAGGAATTAATGTTGGAAGAAATACAGTCTTAGCCATGGTTATATCAGGAGGCTTGGCTGGTCTTGCAGGTGTCACTTATTATTTAGGTTATTTTTCTTCCATACAGCCAAAAGTATTATCAAGTATCGGTTTTGATTCCATTGCTGTATCACTATTAGGAAACTCCCATCCAATTGGTGTTATTTTTTCATCATTTTTAGTATCTATTATCGATCAAGGAAGCACGTATATGAGTTCACAGTCTGGAATTAGACAAGAAATTTCTTCTGTTATCATTGGGTTAATCCTATTGATTAGTGCATGTGGTGAATACATGAAATATAAAGTCAGACGCCTGAAGGAAAAAGAAGTGGATCGAAAGGAGCGTGAATCATAATGGATACAATAATTATTGATGGATTATCCTTTGCTCTGCCTCTTTTTATTTTGGCAATAGGCGGAATATATAGTGAAAAGAGCGGTATTATCAATTTAGCCCTTGAAGGCTTTCAAGGTTTTGGGGCATTCATCGGAGCGCTGTCAGCTGTTTTAATCGCTAATGCTTCTGGCAAAGATATTCAAGATCTATTCTATGTGGCGTTGCTTTTTGCGATGATTGGCGGGATGACTTTTTCCATTATTCATGCTGTGCTATGTATTAAGTTTAAAGCCAATCAAGTGATCAGTGGTGTCGTGATAAATATTTTAGCGTTAGCATTAACGACTTTCTTAACGACACAAATAAATGCACTTGTATTTGGAGCGGCTTCGGACAAGTTTCGATTAGGTGTATCGGAGCGGTTTACGATTGAAGGTTTAGCCAATATCCCAGTGATTGGTGCGGTCTTTACGAATGTGTATCCGTTCGAAGTGATTATCGTAGTGATTGCTATTTTTGCTTGGTATCTTTTATATAAAACTAAATTTGGCATGCGCCTAAGAGCGAGCGGGGAAAATCCTCAATCAGTTGATGCAGCAGGTGTAAATGTATCGAAAATTAGGTTTTCTGCGGTTCTAATATCGGGTCTATTATCAGGTCTAGGCGGCATTTGTTTTGCCTATTCCATTTCAGCTAACTTTTCTTCAAATATTTATATGGGATATGGATTCTTAGCCATTGCTGCATTAATTTTTGGTAATTGGAGGATTCTCCCTACTTTAGCTGCTTGTCTATTATTTGGTTTTGCAAAATCTGGTGGAGCATATATTGCTCAGTCAATGGCATTACCAAGTAGTTTCACCGATTTATTCATGATTTTACCGTATGTATTAACGTTATTGTTATTAATCTTTTTCTCTAAATCAAATCGTGCTCCGAGAGCATTAGGTGAAATTTATGATAAAGGAAAGAGATAGATAAATTTTCTAAGCATTTCAGAGAAGGTCTTTCATAAGTTTACTGAACTGGTGGGAGGCCTTTTTCTTATATATTGGCAGTCAAATGTGCATAAATGTTCATTGTTTTGTTGTACTAATGTCCGTATGCCCTGCATGTTGAATCTCTTTGGTATGAACAGATCTGTTGTAAAACAAGGATCGTTTTCTCTTCATGGGGTGACCGATTGGAAGATCGTACCTCAATCTTAGTCTTTTCTATTGGTTGAAATTTGCTTATTCAGTTTTATTAACTCATGGATGTTATTAAAAAATGGAAACCTATCTATAAAAGTTAGATAGGTTTCCATAAAAATGATATTAATAGAAAGTTAATTATTATCTTTTATATCTTTTCCATTATTACCTAGAGCGGGCAGGCCAGAAATATAACCTACATTACCTGGATTTTGAGAACCAGCCATTAAATAAGTAAAACCATCTAAGTTATCAATTGCTTGGATTCCTGTTACTTCTCCGCCATCTGGAGCGGAAAGAATACGTGACAATTTCTTAGTATCAACATCATATGCCCAGCCAAAGTTGTTGACATGATTGCCGCTATCTTCAGCAATAAATAAAGTTCTCATTTTTTCAGAGTATACAATGTTATCAGGGTTAGCAATTTTATCAACGTTTGCTTTGTTGCCATCCGCATCTTTTACAAAAAGGTCTTCTCCCATTATCAGACCAGCCATTTCATTTGCTACATATTTACTGTTAATTTTATTCCCATCTCGGTCTTTTTGATTTTCAGCTAAATTCATTTCATAGATTCCACCAGCGTTGATTTTAGGGACTTGAATATCATCAGTAGGATCATTAGGGTTAGCTAACATTCCGCCGCTAATTGTAGACATGGTCATATATATTTTATTATCTGCCTTATTCATTTCGACTGTTTCCATTTTGTTGAATTCAGCGGTTGCTCCTTGGATGGCCCCATAACGGCGGGATTCTAGGAAGGCTGCTGCTTTTTCCATTCCAGGTTTAACCTTTATCCACTCATCTCTGCCACCTGCTTTTGTTCTTGTGAATCCATTTGCTTTTGCGTATTCCGCATCTGTAGTCGTCTCAAACATATCGCTGAATTTAGTGCTTTGTGCTAATTCTTTAATTTCTTGATCAGTGGCATGTCCTAATTTAATCCATTCTAACTTCGCAGATCCACCATTTTCTTCACCTGTTTGAATCCATTTTGCCGCATATAAAGTTCCTGCCGATAAATCTTTAGCTTTATCAGCAATATACATAAATGCCATCGTATAGCTGCCATCATCTCCAAAATAAACAGTGCGATTATCTGGTGCTACTTTTACATTTTCAATGGAAAGACGCCCCATGCTATAGTGTTTTACAGCAGTAGTTTTTCCTTTATTATCAATTGAGACTTCCGGAACATAGCCATAAAGATAAGGATTACCGATGGCTGTTGGATCTTGATAGTAATTACGTGCAAACTGAGTAACGGAAGACTTTTCAGGGTTTGCCTCATGAGCTCTAGCGTCAGGCTCATATTCTTCACTTCCTAAATGTGTATTCCAAGGAGATAAAGAACCCGCACATGGAGTCCAAATTCCACCATCAGCTGAAAAATCAATTGGAATCATATCTGTTACCGTTAATTCCCCAGTTTCTTTATTTTGTTCGATTGTATTTAACATCATTGTTTCCGGCATGTTTCCCACATGATTCGAAGGTAAACTTTCATAATGATTCACCATATATAATTTTCCATTTACTTCTAAAAGAGTATTGCTATCTGGAGATGAAGAAATATAAGGTGTACCATCAGATTTTGTAATCATATTTCCATTTGCATCATATGTTGCACCTGCGATTTTTCCGTTAATTTCATCGCCAGGTGTAAACAAGGATTTATACTCTAGCGGTAGGGTTTCTTGAGTACCATTTTTGTATGTAACCTTAACAGATGCTTCACTGTACATTTTGGAACGTTCTTCATTCGTGTCAGGTGCAGCCATTCCAATAAACTCTACTTTTTCCACTGGAATGTTTTTATTAGAATCTGCTAATACATTCGCAGCTGTAGGAAATAAAACTGCTAAACTTAATAATGGAGCGACATATTTTGCTTTTTTCATTTTCAATCCTCCGATTTTTGTTTAATCTCTTAATTTCTCTTAAAGTATAAGTAGGGTGTGTAAATTGAAGGTTATGAAAATGTAAATGTTCTAGAAAACTAAAAAAAATGAGTAATTGGCTCTAAATATTGTATGAATAATTGGTATGTTTTTAATGGTTTATATAAGAAGCAAAGTGAAATTAGGACTAATGCAATAGGGGATGGCAAGACTTTTGAAAAAACACAATGAATTTTATGTTAATTTATTGTAAAGTGAAACGGATATGAGTTCTTAAAAGAGAGCAAACCGCGTATCTTTGTACTATCCGACATCGGAGTGCTTATATCGTTACCCGATACGGACAAGTTTCCTAGACGATAAAACTAAAGACCTTGTGAATTTTGACAGAAATGGATCGCATGATCATTAAAGAAAATCGTAAAATTCATTCTATTAAAAAGGCTGCGGAGAATATTTTCTCACGCAGCTTTTGATATTGCTTTTATTATTTTTCCCCACCGATTTCAACAAGGATTTTGGCTTGTGACAGGTCACTAGACAAAGTATGGAATCCTTCTTCAACGATATCATCCAGCTTAATTTTCTTCGTCATGATTGGCTCAACATTGTTATGGTCATCACTTAAAATTTCAATTGATTTTTTAAATGTTTCATGTTCATAGCCAAGGGAAGACGATAATTTTACCCCGGATGTCATTAATGTGATGGGGTTAAATTCAAAATCACGCGCATGGATGGCTACAACAACAACATTTCCTTTAGGTTTTGTAGATCTGATTGCTGAATCAAATGTCGGTTTCACACCTGCAACCTCAAGTGATGCATCTACACCATTTGGATATCTTTCTTTAATAAAGGCAACAGCATCATTTTCTTTCGTATTTAATACTTCAGTCGCTCCAACCTCTTTTGCCTTTGCTAAACGCTCATCAGACAAATCAAATGCTAAAATATCCTTGGCACCAGCTGCTTTGGCTGCAACGATTGTGAATAGACCGATTGGACCAGCACCAAATACAGCTACTGAGTCCCCTTCCTTAACTTCTGCTTCCTTCACCGCTTGAGCAGCTACAGAAAGTGGTTCTACTAATGCAGCTTTTTCCAGGGATATGCTATCTGGAACTGGAACTACATTATCTTCATTTGCTACAAAATATTCAGCAAAGGAACCATCTGTATGAAGTCCCGCAGAATAAAACTGATAGTATCTATCTATTTCCGGTGAATGGTTGCCTGAAGTAACGACAGGATTCACAACAACTCGATCACCTTTTTTGAACTTTTCTACGTTTTTACCTACTTCTTCAACAACACCTGAAAATTCATGCCCTAATACGAGTGGTGCCTTTTCTCCTGTTAGAGGATTTGGCTTGTCAACCTGAACAAGTATAGGTCCAATTTCATATTCATGTAAATCTGTTCCACAAATACCAGACCAGCTGACTTTGATTTTAACATCATTGTCTTTAACTGGCTTGACATCTCTTTCCTCTACACGAACATCTTTATTTCCATACCAAACGGCTGCTTTCATTTTTTCTGCCATTTCAAACCCCTCCTAGTATCAGTAAGCCTTTTCACAAAATCATAAAAAGGCTTGTCTCTCATATTTACTGTATCATTTAGAGGAGAAAAGCCGATAAACACAAATCATTTTAATGATGTTTAAACAACAGTTATAATAGAATTGTTGATTATTTGTAAGGAGGATGTTCATGAAGCAGGATAGAAGAGTGCAGCGAACAAGGACAGCCTTGCAAAATGCTTACCTCCAACTGATGAAAAATTATGAAGAACATGAAATTACCGTATCAATGATTACAGATGAGGCTGACATTAATCGGGCGACATTTTATACACATTTTTCAAATAAGGAGGATTTTCTAGAGGAAATGCTTTTCGAGCTCTTAGCTGGCTTTGAAAATGCTATTTTGCGTGCTTTTCATCATCAAAATAAAATAAACATCGACAGGCTAACGCCGACAACTGAAGTGATTTTTCAATATTTTGAAGATCATAAGCAAGCATTCTACGCTTTATCCATGAGTCACAGGGACTTTGAGAAGCGGCTAGAAAAATTATTCCATCAAATATTTACAGAAAAAATCTATATAGAAACGAAATCACCGCAAGACAATCTAAATTATGATATTTTTATCCATTATCAAACAAAGGCAACACTTAGCCTATTTCACTATTGGATAAAATCAAATTTCAGCTACAGCAAGGAATACATGATGGACCAGCTAACACTGCTTTCTAATACACAAATAACAAGCTTAGAATTAAGAAGATGAGTTAGGATTCTTTAAAAAGGGTGTAGATCAGCTCTTTTTGCTTCGTATCGCTGGGCGATATAACTTGCAAATAAATCTAAAAACCTTCATATTTAATAGGAAAGGAGGTCCGATATGCGACGTGATATACAACCGAATGAACGAGCTTTCTCATCCAAGGAAGTGGCAGAAGAAGTTGGGATAGCAACACCCACTGTTCGAAAGTATGGCCAAATCTTAGAGCGGAATGGATATGAGTTTTTGAAAGATGGAGATCGACGTATCTTTGTTCAATCTGACATCGAAGTGCTTATAGCGTTACGCGATACGGACAAGCCGCTAGACGATACAGCTAAATACCTTGTGAATCAACAAAAAGAAAGATTAGAAGGATCGCATGAAACAGAGATTGCGATAACCGATACATATGAAAATTCACCTCATGACCCCAATCAATTAAAAGAGGTCTTAACGTTTTTAGTCAATGAACTCGCAGCTACACGTGAAATGAATGTTCAACTGACGAACGATATGTCAGAGCTTAAAACAAAGGTTTCCCGACTGCAGCAAGATCATCATGTTATTAGTTCTAGCATTGGAAATTCAGCGCAAAAAACTAATGCTAAAATTGAAAAATTAACTGAACAACAAAAAATCCTTTACGAAACAATGCTGCAACAAGAAAAACAAAAATCTGAACTCTTACAAAAAGAAATACAAAATATGCGGGACGAACAGAAAAAAGAATGGAATTCACAAAATGATTTTAATAAACGTTTAGAAGAAGCGATACAAAAACCTAAAGAAAAATGGGGAGGGCTTTTCTCCATATTCCGAAAATAAGGTGCCTGTTTAAGGTTTTTAAGCGTAAATGTGAAAATGAAGTGGGAATGAAACACCCATAGTCCCAAAAGTAGTTGCCACATTTTAGAGCGAAATGGATATGAGTTCTAAAAAGAGAGCAATCCGCGTTTCTTTGTTCAATCCGACATCGGAGTACTTATAGCGTTACCCGATATGGACAAGTCCCTAGACGATACAGCTAAAGTCCTTATGAATCAACAAAAAGAATGATTAGAATGAACCAATGAACTCTCAGCCACTTGTGAAGTTTCTCGACTCCAACAGTTCATCATGTCCTTATAGTGTTCCTCAAGAAATGAGCTGGTCAGCTCTTTTTTTGATTCGTATCGCTGGGCGATATACTCTTTCAATAAATTCCCCAGAACCTTCATCTTGAAGAAAAGGAAGTCTGATATGTGACATAATATACATCGAATGAACGAGCATTCTCTTCCAAGGAAGTGTGATTGCAACACCCACTATTCAAAAGTATGGCCACATTTTAGAGTGGAATGGATATAAATTCTTAAAAGAGAGCAAACCGCGTATCCTTGTTCAATCAGAAAACGGATCGCTTATATCGTTACCCGATACGAACAAACGGGGCAGGTTAATCAAATAACGATTCCAGTTGCCTAAATAACATCTGAATTTAAAATATAGTAGATTGTAAAACATAAGTGTTAGAGGGAATTGTCTTGGATAATAAAAAATAATGCTTTAAAGTCTTTTTTTTTAATTTTTGTACACTCCTAGGTTGGTTATAGCTTGTAAGCCTTCGTTAACTCATTCTTACATTTTAAAACATTTACCGTTTGTTTCTCTCTGAGTTTTTTAGTAATTTAATGATTCATGTACTTGCTTCATACACAAATATTGATTCCGTGCTAGCGAAATGCAAAAAGACGTTTGTGGTTCAGTGAAGACCACAAACATCTTTTAAAAGCTTATATTCCTATTTCCAACATTTTCGCTGTTACCTTCTCGACCCTGCCATCTATATCCAAACCATCAAATTTTGGCAGTTTCATTTCGCTTACGATATTTCCGTCACGCATAAACATAATACGTTCCGTCCTTGCTGCAACCTTTGCATCATGGGTCACAAGCATAACTGAAGTACCATCTGAGTTAATCTCGGATAAAATATCCATAATCTCCTGAGCAGACTTCGAGTTGAGCGCCCCTGTAGGCTCATCTCCAAAGATGATTTTCGGATTGTTCATAAGTGCTCGACATATTCCCGCACGCTGAAGCTGTCCTCCCGAAACCTGGGTAATATCACGCTTTTCAAGCTCTGAAATACCTACTCTTTCCATAAGGTTTCTTGCCTTTTTCAAAATTTTTACGGTGTTCTTTCTATTGCCCTTTATTGACGGAAGGATGATATTGTCAAGAATGTTTAGGTTTTTTAGCATAGTCGGCTGCTGAAAAATAAATCCCATTTCTGTTCGGCGTATATCTGAAAGCTGCTTCTCCCCGATTGCCGATAAATCTTTGTTGTCAAAAACAACTTTTCCGCTATTAATACCATCCATCCCACTTAGTGCAAACATTAGTGTCGATTTTCCAGAGCCAGAAGGTCCCATAACCGAAACGAACTCGCCCTCCTTTATTTCTACAGACACTCCATCGAGAACATTTCGTTGCTCATCTCCCACTCCGAAGGATTTAACTATGTAATCACCAATAATAATCTTATTCATATCCTCACTCCTTTATATTTTCGGATATTTTTATTTGCCCTGCACGTGTTGTGCCAATCACTGTTGCAATAAGCACCACGCATATCATCATCAATGGACTTATCAGATACGCAGATAGCGGATTGACTGCAAAGTTAAACGTTGATGCTCCAAACGAGGAGATTACTGCACCCGCAAGCATTTCTCCGACTGTATTTGCCAGAAGTGTGCCAAGAACAATTCCGACAATCAAAACGAAAACCGAACGGGAAACATATTGCACCTTAATATCAGAGTTTGTAAAACCGAACGCCTTCATAACGGCAATGGAATATCTATCCTTGGCAACAAGCATTTTCATGAACAACAATGTAACCAGTACCGCTATGACCAGTGCAACCGCAATTGCTGCGTAGGAAGCCGTTTTGACGGAACTTATTGTCGAGCCGAGGGTCTGCAAAACAAATTCATCGATATCTGAAGTCTTTGCAAAATCAAATTCTTCCGAGTATCCTACAACCTTACTGTCAACGAGGGATTTATCTGAAAGTTCAACACAGACAATGGTCCACATGACATTCGCCGAATTGTCGGTGAATATTGCCTTTGCGGTTTTGCCACCATTGGTAACATCGGAATAAATTCCACTTACCGTGAAATCTCGCTCCTTTCCTTCCATTACCAGCGTAATGACATCACCGACCTTTTTGCTCATCTCATCAGCATTTATAGTCGATAGTGAGATTTCGTTTTCTGTAGTAGGCGCTCTGCCCTCAGAATACTCTATAGGAAATGCCGAATGGTCACCGAGTTCAACTTTTATGTTTTCCTCTGACCCATTACTCGTTTTTACTTTAAAAATCTTTGTTGTCAGAACAGCATATTTTGAAACGTCCCTGTCGTTTTCAATCGTCTTTACAATTTCACCGGTTTTATCAAGGTTATTGGTCTGAATGCGCAGATCGTAGTTCCCAATCCCCATATATTGAATGAAGCTTTTTGAGGAAATCGTGTTGTATAGGTTCTGTGGAACAATAATAATAAAGGCTGAAATCACCAGTACCACAAGCATTGTGGCGTAAAGTCTTTTTCTTGCGAGAACATCCTTAATTCCTAGAAAAATATTCGTGCTAAACAGTCTGTTTCTAATTAAGGTAAAACGCTTAACACCAGCTTTCTTTTCCTGTGAAGTACCAAAACGTATAGCCTCCGCAGCGGAAATTTTTCGAAAGCGTTTCAAAACTAAGTTTACATAAGTAACAATTGCAAGAAATACAAGTAATATGCCAATGATTCCTAAAACTAAGGCAAAAGAAGAATTTTCGCTTTCGCCCATATAAAGCCGTATATTTTCAAGAAGCATACCTTGGAGCATAAGCGAAAGAATAAACCCAAGAATACTACCTGCCGCTGCAATAGCTGCATATTTCGCAAGATAAATCTTCTTTATGTCGGAAAGACGAAGCCCTATTGCTTTCATAACACCAATTTCACGGTAGTCATCTTCAATTTTCGCAAGGAGGGTAAAGCGTATGCTCATAAATGCAATTGCAACGACAAGTGCGCTTACAAGAAAAATAACTGCAATCATCATCCCGTCTGAAATGGCGTTCATCGTTTTGAAAAGCATAAAGGTAACCGTTGGTCCGTTGGCTTCAAGACCTGCGGAAGCGTAAGCTGTTTCAAATTCGCCGACGCTTGAGTAATCCTTTAATCTAAACTCAATCAAATACTCAATACTTCCAAGGTCTTTTATTTCTGCGAAATCCTTGCTGCTTACAAGAAATCGCTTCGATGCGGAGAGTGATGAATTCATGGTCGAATCACGGAGAAATCCCGCAACAGTAAATTCCTTCCCGCTTATTACGGCCTTGTCACCGACCTTTGTAGTATTGTCCTTCATATAAGCCACTGGAACATAAATCTCGCCGTCAGATACGTTGATGATGTTGCCATTAAGATCAAGAAGATAATCGAATTTTTGATTCTGTATGCTGAAGCCGTTATCCTGAACACTATTCGTAAGCGAATTATCGCCTAAAATAATCTGAGAGCCGTCAATGCCTAGAAACTCAACTACCTGATATTCTTCGATGGTGTTATTTTGCTCAGCAAAGGATGTAAGCCGATCGAAATCGATTTCACCCGAATGCATCTGCATAAAATGTGGCGTTTCAGCCTTTTTCATAAGTGTATCCAGCGCTCCCGTCAGATTGATAACGAGAATCGCTGCGAGTGAAACAAGCATAGCTGCTGCAGCGACAAATATCATGGTAGTCAGTGTTATTGCTTTGCTCTTTAACATGTCGTTGCGAATTATTCTGTTATACATAAGTCACCTCTGTTTTATGCTTTTTGCCTATTATCAATAATGAATTCTGAGCTCTATTCTTCGCCGCCAAACATCTGGATAACTTCCATTAAACTTCCACTTTCAGCTCCGATAAGTCTTTCTGCATTGAAAATAAACGCATGAATCCGTGAAGCACGCTCCTCGGCCGTCATTTCAACCATATCATCATCAAAAACGGTATTCATATAGGTCACAACCATTTCCATACACTCGTATGGGTACGGTGTTTGGAACATCCCCTGTTCAATGCCATCTTGGATTATTTCCGTCATAATTGGCGTAATTCCGTTAATAATGACCTTTTGTATTTTCTGATGCATAAGAGCATTCTGTGGCTTATGAATGTGCTCCATTATTTCCTTATTGCTTCCATCCCTTAGGTTCATAGACATTACAACGAGAACGATACGCTCGATTATGGGGATGCGTTTGTCCTTGGAAATTTCCTTTGCTACGCCTAAAAGATGGTCATTATAGCGTTCAATCAACGCATCCATAAGATCCTCTTTCGACTTAAAATGATAGTAAAGCGTTCCACGCGCAATTCCAACCTTATCAAGAATATCCTTTGTCGTTGTCCCGTCAAATCCTTTTTGACCGAAAAGCTCATCTGCAGCATCCAGTATTTCGTTCCTGCGTTCCTTAGCCTTTTTGACAACTCTCATTTTCACACCCCTCGTTATCGACCGACTGCCTGTCGATACTAGAATAGCATTCTATTTAAAATAGTAGTGTAAAAAAATTGTAAAATTATATCAATTTTGGAGAAACCAAGAGATACAGATACCATACATTCGTAATATAAAAAGTTGTACTTAAACACCCTCAATAAAATAACGACTTTCTCCCGAATACTCGCTTATTCGCAGGATTTCATACAACTTGATAATTAGTAGTGAACTAAATCAAGGGGAGACAGATACGATATATGCAAGTGAAGGCATAGTTAAACAAGGGAGTATTATAAAACTCCATGATTTACTATATGATACACATTCTCCACGCCACTCCTGGAGGCTTTCGCTCCTATGTCTTAATGGGTCTATTTGCCCTTTGATTCCTTCGTCATGCCTATCTAAGAGGTGGAGGCCAGTTTTGCAATCGGGGGCTTTAACACAATACGGAATAAAAATAAAGAGCCTCTACTTGCGTAATTGGGCTCTTTTTACATTTATAAAAGCTACTGTCATTTTTATAGCTTTTTATTGCCTAATACATTACGACTATGTGAACGGATAGGAAAAAACATCCTAAAGGGTGGCATGATGTAATAACGCCTTACCAAAAAAAGAAGCTTCTCATAAGTCATAGACTTTTAAAAAGGTTTGTTTCGTATCGCTGGGCGATATAATTTGCAAATAAATCTAAAAAACTTCATATTTAATAGAAAAGGAGGTCCGATAAGCGATGATATACAACCTAATGAACGGGCATTCTGGATGAAGAAGTTGGGATTGCTACTCCCACTGTTCGAAAGTATTGCCAAATCTTAGAGCGAAATGGATATGAGTTTTTGAAAGATGGCGATTGACGTATCTTTGTTCAATCTGACATTGGAGTGCTTATAGCGCTACGCGATACGGACAAGTTCCTAGACGATACAGCTAAAGTCCTTATGAATCAACAAAAAATGATTAGAATGAACCAATAAACTCTCAGTCACTTGTGAAGTGATATCCAGCTGATTAACGATATGTGTAAGTTTAAAATAAAGGTTTCCCAGCTCCAACAGTTCATCATGTCCTTAATAGTGTTCCTCAAGAAAGGAACTGGTCAGTTCTTTTTTTGATTCGTATCGCTGGGCGATATACTCTTTCAAAAAAATCCTCAGAACCTTCATCTTGTAGAAAAGGGAATTTCATATGTGACATAATATACATCGAATGAACGAGCATTTTATTCCATGACACCCACTATTCAAAAGTATGGCCACATTTTTGAGTGGAAAGAATATAAGTTCTTAAAAGAGAGCAAACCGCGTATCTTTGTTCGATCAGACAACGGATCGCTTATAGCGTTACCCGATTCGAACAAGTCCCTAAGACGATACAACCAAAGACTTCGTGAATCATCAAAAAGAAAGATTAGAAGCAACCAATGAAATAGAGATTGCGATATCTCATACTTTTGAAAATTTCCCCCTCGACCTAATCAATTAAAAGAAATCAATATATTTCAAATTTCAACAAATTTCCGGGGAAATATCGACAATTTATGAGTTTAAATAGACAGACTGACAAAAAAGTCGATATGCTGATAGGATAAACGAGTAGAAAGGATGTTTCATAGGATGAGATTAAGTATATTGGATCAAGCCCCCATTACAAGCGGGAATACGGCTACCGATGCTTTGAAAAAGGCGGAAGAATTGGCTGTTTTAGGAGATGGATTAGGCTATTATCGAATGTGGATGGCAGAACATCATGCGACCACAACTTTTGCAAGTTCAGCTCCTGAAGTGTCGGCAGCACATTTGGCTGCAAAAACCAAAAATATTCGTATCGGAACCGGGGGAGTGATGTTGATGCATTATTCCCCATTGAAACTAGCTGAGGTGTTTAAAACGTTAAGTGCATTTTCACCTGGCCGCATTGATTTTGGTATTGGTCGAGCTCCTGGAGGGGATAACTATTCCATTTATGCTTTATCTGAAGGGCGCCAACCAATGGTAAATAATATGTATGAAAAATTTGATACAGCACTGCAGTTGATTAACGATGAAGTACCCGAAGATGACTTATATAATAAAACAATCGCAACACCTTCCCAAGTTATTTTGCCAGAAGCTTGGCTGTTGGGGTCGACTGGCAATAGCGCTGTTCAAGCTGGACGTAGAGGTGTAGGCTATTCCTTTGCACAGTTTTTCAATGGCGAAATGACGAAAGAGATTTTAGATACATACAAAAGGAATTTTCAACCTTCAGCTTTTATGGAGAAACCGCAAATCAATGTTTCTTATATGGTGACAACAGCTGAAACAAAAGAAGAAGCTGAATTTGAAGCAAAGCCTCAAGATATTTGGCGATTACAGTTTATGAGGGGCAGGATCGGGTCAGTTTTAACACCAGAAGAAGCCCGTGATTATCCATTGACGGAAATGGATCACATGATCATTAAAGAAAATCGTAAAATTCATTTAGTGGGCGCAGTAAATGAAATCGCAACATTGTTACAAGAAGAGCAATCTCACTATGGATTTGATGAAGCGATGATTTGTAGCATTCCTCATTCACAAGAGAAGCGTCTAGATGTTTATCGATTATTGGCACGGGAGTTGTTTTAAAAATTCTCTCGTCCACAAGGAACGTGAAGGGTGATTGAAAAAGTTCTGACCCCAAATACGGTATTGCTATATGGGGTCAGGCACCCATTTCCATTTTACCAAGAGAATCTATTACTTTTTCTCAACCAGCTAATGACTCCATAAATAATTAGCAGTAACACCCCTATCTCGATAGCATGGTCGGCCAAATTAAGAATTCCACCAGAGCGAATGATAAAATCTGTCACCTGCCCGAATAAAAATCTATCAATGCCATTTCCAATGGCTCCTCCGACTAGGAATCCAAAACTACTATCGATGAGAGCACCATTAAATTCTCCAGTTCTGCGAAAATATAAAACACCTATCACGAACAACACAGCGACAACTCCGAAGAGCCGTGCATAGCCTTGAAATAAACCTCCTGCCATCCCACTATTTTCGATATGTGTGAATTGTATTCCCCACAATGTAAATCTTTCATTAATGTCAATGTAAATACGAATTAGATATTTAGAAAGCTGGTCCATCACAATAACGAGGATTGCAATTACATAAAATAGCATATATTGTCCTACTTTCCTGCAGAATTATTTGCATTCTAGTCATCATTATAATTGAAAGCTTTTTTCTATCCTATTAAGACGCTCTTATTCGTATGTTCAATAGTCTCTATCAAATCGATGGGTATAAAAAGCAATAGAGGATAAAGCATTGTGTATAAGCTTCTTTTTCAATTCTTGTGTTACAATGGTGATATCATTCATATTAGGGGATTTATGAAAGTGAAGGGATCGGAAAAAAATGTCCACTGTTCTTACATATTTTGTTACCCTTATTGCCATTGTGATTTCAATATTTGTTACACTTTATATCAAGTCTGAACTAGAGCGGATGTTCGGGGAAGAAAAAGATGTGTTCGCTTTTCATATATGTAATGTGATTATTATCTTAATGGCTGCTTTTGTAGTAAATGCTGTAATGACTATTTATTTCAGTGGGAATGGATTCAATTGGATGCTGCAGATAGTCATTCTCCTATTCATGATCTTACCCATTTATATTTTGGGGCACCTTGCATTTGAAAAATATAAATTTGTATATCGAAAATACAATACTGCTGAAAACGGAAAAGTGATTGTACTTAATGAAAAGTACATAAAAAAGAAAAAACCATTTTCAAAACTGAAAAATTATAATGCCATTTCAAAAGAAAATAATTCAAAGGAACATAAAAACAAGAGGTTTTCCAGGAGTTGAGTAAACTTACGGGAAGCCTTTTCTTTATTTCTGAAGAATTATAATGATATAGAGGAGGAATTTTAGAAGGGGTAAAGAAATAATCGTGATAAAAAGTCAATCCAGAGATTAGCATTATGGTTATGTCTTATACCGAAATGCTAAACGAATTGTAAAATATTTTAAAGCCGCCTCTTTAATTTCAGTGCTTTTCAAAAAAAACACCTCGAATTTTTTAAGAACCTTCCTCAGTTGTATTAGCAAATTAAGTAAGTCTAATCAAGCGAAAAATTTCATAAATTTTAACTTATAAAAGTAGGTAATCTTATCGACCAGATTCTATGTTGAAATGGAGGATTAATATGATTGTTGATTGCCATTTTCATGTGGATGAAACAATGCTGACTTTAGAAAAAATGATAGAGGGTATGGATAAAAATGATGTAACTAAAACAGCACTAATTGCTCCCATGAACGAAACAATGTTCGAATTGGATAGCACTTTTCAACGAATTTTACAACGCTTAGTCCGGTATCTAATATTAAATGCACCTCAAATTGGGCTCGAAATTTATGATGGTCTAGTAAAAGGTGGCTATTTGAAACTTTACGGCAAGTCATACAAGATTTTTACCAAGCCGAGCAATGATATTGTTGCTGCTGCAATTGATAGATTTCCAGACCGGTTTCTAGGCTGGGTAGCAGTGAATCCAATGATTCCTGAATCAATGGAAGAAGTAGAATTATATCTTAATAAACCTAGTTTTATTGGAGTGAAAGCACATCCGTTCATGCATGAATATAGTATTAAGGCACTTGATCCAGTTGCGGCTATGTGTGAATCAAAAGGCATACCTATGATTATTCATCTATCTTCAGAACCAGAATCCTATAAATATTTACCTGAAAATTACCCTAAACTTAAATTAATTTATGCCCACGCCGGTCTTCCATTTTGGAAAAAACTATGGAAATACATTAAGGATCAACCGAATGTATTTGTTGACACATCAAGTGATTATCTTAATCCATCTATTGTAAAGAAGGCAGTGGAATCTTTAGGATATCGTAAAGTTCTTTTTGGTTGCGATGGACCATATGGAATGGAAAAGTTTAATAAATATGACTATTCGGCAAAGAAAAGTTGGATTGATTTGCTTCAAATTCCTGATAACCAAAAGGAATATATACTTGGTAAAAACTTTTTAGGATTGATTGACTAAATCAAAACTCTATCAACCAATTCAATAAAAAATTATTTAAAGAATAATATAAATTTACCATTATGATGTAATGTGCTTATTACCTTGAACAAAAAGCCGTCCAAATGGGCGACTTTTTTTCCCTTATTGGATTATCGAAGGACGAAAGTATGTGGAATGGAGTTAAAAGAAGTGCTATCTGCTGGTGCTCACTTGGTTTATATTGGAATTAGATTAAGGTCCTAATGATGATTCGGATAAGATAAAGGCAAAGGCAAAGGGGGGCTAATTAGTTGTGAAACGCATTATGGTGATTGGTGTTTCTTCCGGGGTAGGTAAATCAACCTTTGCACGTAAGTTAGGGGAAGTACTGGATATTAATGTTTATCATTTAGATGCCTTCTTTTGGAAACCTAATTGGGTACAAGCTTCGATAGAGGAATTTTCGGAGGCTCAGCAGGAAATCGTCAATCAAGATCAGTGGATAATAGAAGGAAACTACACGCCGACCTTTGGCGTTCGTACGGAACGAGCAGATACAATCATTTACTTAGAACTTCCACTGCATATCTGTTTGTACCGTGTTTTGAAAAGATGGATAAAGAACATAGGAAGGACCCGTCCGGATATGGGAAAGGGATGCAAGGAAAAAATAGATTGGGATTTTATCAAATTTATATTGACCACTTATAGTCCACGAAAGAAAAAAATGGTTGAGCGAATTCAGGAATTTCAAGCCAGAGATTCTAAAACGGTTATTATGTTGAAAAATAAACAGGAAATCAAATCATTTTTCGAGAACTTTAGTAGATAAATGGGTTAAAATCAATAATATAAAAAATGAATAAGAAAAGTGATCATCTATCATTCGTAGAAAACTCTTGTACATAATATGAATATTCTAAAGAAAGGGTGGATTAAATGAAAATTACATTAGCACAGGCGATTAATTTACTTTCTAGTCTGCATAGAAAGGTCAATGAATTGCAAGGTGAGTTTTTCACTGTTCACGTAATTGAGGTTCCAAAAGGAGAGACTTACACTCCATTTGAACGATCAGTGGAAGATGTTTTGAAAGAATTATCTGAGGTTCAGTCCGATTTACTGGAATTGAAAGAAATCGTCCAACAAGCTAATTTAAGTAATTTGGTTGAATGGGATGGCTGTTCCATTTCAATGATTCGTGCGATTGAAACTGCAAAGCAGCTGCGGGAACGTCTTAATCTTCTCAAAACCCTTGCGACAACTAAAAAGCGCGAATTCACAGTTCACCGCCATTCAGGTGCCATAATGGAACAAATTGCTTTATTTGATCCAGCTGAATTCAAAAAACAATCTGATAAACAATCACGCCAAGTGGAATTGCTGTCTAGCAAAATTGATAGAGTTAATTATACTGTTGAAATCGATGTTCCACTTGCAAGTAAATATTTAGAGGCGTGAGCAGCTTTGAGGGTATTGTGTCAATACCTTCATGGGTGCTTATGCACCAAATGAGTTGGGAAGTGTTAGCGACCCATTGCTTTGTGGGTAACAAAGTATTTAAACATTTTACAACTGGTGAAGCGAACGGAACCGCCTTACGCTTTACGTTCTTACGCCTAACGATTCACGAACGGATCATCTCATTAGTAACAATAGACTGCTGCGTTCCCAATCTCATTTATCCTATACAATCTTGGGAATATTAATCGTTTCTAAGGAAGTGTATGTCTTGTCTAATTTATTAAAGAATGACAAAAGCTTAAAAGCAGACTGTGAAAATTGCTTTGCATTATGCTGTGTGGCTTTGCCTTATGCAAAGTGTGCAGATTTTGCAAATAATAAAGATGGGGGTACTCCTTGTCCCAATCTACAATCAGATTATCGTTGTAGTATTCATAGCAATCTAAGAGAAAATGGGTTTCGAGGCTGCACTGTTTATGAATGTTTTGGTGCTGGGCAAAAGGTCTCTCAGGTGACATATGGCGGAAATGAATGGCGGGGCAAGCCGGCTCTAGCTAAAGAAATGTTTGACGTATTTCCGATCATGCAGCAGCTTCATGAAATGCTTTATTACTTATATGAAGCAATTCGTTTAGAAGAAACCAGCTCCATCTACGATGAATTACAAACAGCCATTGAAAAAACCGAAAACCTTACCTATCTAAATTCGAAGTCTATTTTAGACATAGATGTAACAGCTCATCGAGCACTTATTAATGAGCTGCTTCTGCGTACAAGTGAACAAGTTCGTGCAAAAACTTCAAAAAATCCAAAGCCAAATAAATGGATCAGAGGAAAAGATCTTATTGGTGCAAAGCTAAAAGGTGCCAACCTGAGAGGATCTAATTTACGGGGGGCTTTGCTCATAGCCGCTGACCTCCGACAAGCAGATTTGAGATGGACTGATTTTATCGGCGCCGACTTAAGAGATGCTGATTTAAGCGGTGCTAATGTGACAGGAAGCCTATTTCTCACTCAAGCACAGGTGAATTCGGCTAATGGTGATAGGCACACAAAATTACCTCCTTCCTTAAAGTTTCCCGATCATTGGCTAAAATAACCTAAACTAACATCTTTGTTTAAACAGAGGTGTTTTTTATTACTCTATTTTTTACCCCTTTAAAGCCTAAAAGATTTTTGTAATTTTCAGTTGTTTATAAGTAGATAGACATGGTATTATCGAAATATTAACAATTATTAATACTTGAAACCGGTGTTTAATAAGATCAAGTAGAGTAGAGGAGAGGAATGGCATGAAAAAAATTTGGATGACCCTAGTATGCTGTACGTTGCTCGTGCTTGCGGCTTGTGGTTCTAACAGCAGTGGGGGCAGCAGTAGTAGTAGCAGTAGCAACAGCAATAGTAGCAGCTCGGATGGCGGCGGCAGTAAAGAAGCAGAGAAAACAGTTAAAGTTGGAATTATTCAGCTAGTAGAACATCCATCACTAGATGCAGCTCGAGAAGGTTTTGTAGCAGCAATTAAGGATGCTGGGTATGAGGAAGGAAAAAATCTGAAGCTTGATTATCAGAATGCCCAAGGTGATATGAATAATAATATGTCTATCGCACAAAACCTTGTGGCTGATCAAAACGATGTCATTCTAGCAATTGCAACTGCTAGTGCACAAGCAGTTGTCCAATCTACTAACGAAATCCCAATTCTCTTTACAGCGATTACAGATCCAGTTGGCGCGAAACTAGTTGAAAGCTTTGAAAATCCAGGCGGAAATGTATCGGGTACATCCGATACACATCCAGACGCTATCAAAAATACAATCAATGCTATTAAAAAATTCATCCCTGATGCTAAAAAAGTTGGGATTATCTACAACTCAGGTGAACCAAACTCAGTCGTTAACGTAGAAAACGCAAAGAAGGTTATTGCAGAAATAGGACTAGAAGCTGTAGAAACATCTGTATCTACAAGCTCAGAAGTTAAGCAGGCTGCTGAATCTTTAGTCGGAAGAGCAGACGTATTCTATATTCCAAAGGACAACACAGTTGTATCAGCTCTTGAATCTGTTATCACAGTAGCAAATGAGAAGAAAATTCCAATGTTTGTTGGAGAAGGCGATTCCGTAAAGCGTGGAGCATTTGCTTCATACGGGCTAGACTATCATGACCTTGGCTATTCTACTGGAAAAATGGCATTAGACATTTTAAACGGTAAAAAGCCAAGTGAGATCCCAGTTGGCTTCCCTGAAAACTTAGAGCTAGTCATTAATAAAAAGGCAGCTGAGCTTCAAGGAATTACATTAACTGAAGAAATATTGAAGGATGCAAAAATAGTAGGGGAATAAGATAAAATCACACTGCAAAGTATAAAGCAGTGTGATTTTTTATTTTAAAAAAAAACATCTATTTATCGCAATATCCATCTTATAAAGATTGGATAACCCTAGGCTGTCTCCTTTTTCCAAGAAAGAAGTTTCTTTAGCAAAGCTAAGGATTATTGCATTTTTATATATCATTTTATGATAATTTTGCAGTAAATCTCAAATATTAAATGTGAACCAAAAAATTCAGCTTATGCTAGAGCCACTTTATGATCCTAATATTAGGAGGAAAAACTATGGAAGCAACTAGTTATAAAGGTACAAATAAAATGATTATCGGTATTGTATTTGGGGTTATTGCGTTTTGGCTATTTGCACAGTCGATGGTCAATGTAGTTCCGGCTGTTCAAAAAGATTTAGGCATTTCACTTGGCACATTAAACATTGCCATAAGTTTAAGTGCATTATTCTCTGGATTATTCATCGTTGCTGCTGGAGGGCTAGGAGACAAAATTGGTCGAAAAAAAATGACCTATATCGGGTTAATCCTAAGTGTTATCGGCTCCCTGTGCCTTGTATTAACACAAGGAGCTGTTTTACTGATCATTGGTCGTGTACTTCAAGGATTATCAGCAGCATGTATTATGCCTGCCACAATCGCTCTCATGAAAGCTTATTTTGAAGGTGCAGAACGTCAGCGTGCTTTAAGTTACTGGTCCATCGGATCTTGGGGCGGCTCAGGAGCAGCTTCCTTCGCAGGGGGTGCCATCGCAACGTATATGGGCTGGAAATGGATTTTCATCTTTTCTATTATATTCTCTTTACTTGGTATGTGGCTCATTAAAGATACGCCAGAAAGTAAAGGTGAATCAACAGGTGCTTTTAAATTCGATTACTCTGGGTTAATCGTTTTTATTATTACTATGGTTGCATTGAACATATTTATTACTTATGGATCTGCTTTAGGCTGGACAAGCTTCATTACAATCGTTCTGGCAGTTGTAACAATTATTGGAATTATGGTTTTCATCAAAATTGAAAAAGGTAAAGATATTGCTCTTATTGACTTTTCAATTTTTAAAAACAAACCATATTCTGGTGCGACAATTTCCAATTTCCTGTTAAACGCAATTGCTGGAACACTTGTCGTGGCAAATACTTATGTTCAAGTAGGCAGAGGCTTCAGTGCTCTTCAATCAGGCATGCTTTCCCTTGGTTATTTAGTTGTGGTATTAGCGATGATTCGCGTTGGAGAGAAAATTTTACAGAGAATTGGCGCAAAAAAGCCAATGGTTTGGGGAGCCCTCATCACGACTGTTGGTGTAGCATTAATGGGTCTCACTTTCTTACCTGATTTCCCATATACAGTAGCCGTTTTCATTGGTTTTGTTCTATTCGGACTTGGACTTGGTTTGTATGCGACTCCATCAACGGATACTTCAGTCTCTAATGCACCTTCAGATAAAGTTGGAGCAGCTGCCGGGGTTTACAAAATGGCAAGTTCTCTTGGCGGAGCGTTCGGCGTTTCGATATCAGCAACTGTTTATGGGGCCATTTCCGCAGCCGGAAGTTTGGAAATGGCCGCATCAGCCGGGATTATCGTAAACGTTATTTTCGGAGTTCTTTCTATTCTTTCCATTATATTTTTGGTACCAGGGGATGCTGGAAAAACAGGAAATGAAAAAACACCAAGAAAACTAAAAATACCAACTCCTGGTCAACCAGAACCAGAGCCTAGTCACTAAAAAAGGGGAATAGACAAATGCTACTGAGTGAATTAATGAAAAAGTTAGATGATAAAAAAGACCGTATAATAGATATTCGCCGCTATCTTCATGAACATCCGGAACTTTCTTTCCAAGAAGAACAAACAGCTAAATATATAGCAGATTTTTATAAAGAAGTACCAGTGGATTCAGTAGAGACTAATTTCGGAGGTCAGCGTGGAATCGTTGTAACCATTAAAGGTTCCAAGCCGGGAAAAACGATTGCCATTCGTGCTGATTTTGACGCCTTGCCAATCAAGGAAGAAACGGGACTTCCTTTTGCATCGAAAAACGAAGGAGTCATGCATGCTTGTGGCCATGATGGTCATACAGCCTATATGTTGGTATTAACCGAGACATTAGCTGAGTTTAAAGATCAATTAAAAGGGACGATAAGAGTCATTCATCAACCAGCAGAAGAAGCTCCTCCAGGTGGAGCAATCGGCATGATTAATGCGGGGGTTCTTGATGGCGTAGATGCAATCATTGGGATCCATGTCATGTCTACAATGAAAACAGGTCATATTTATTATAGAAGCGGGAATACACAAACAGGCCGATCTTATTTCAAATTAGTTGTTCAAGGTAAAGGTGGACATGGATCGTCCCCTCACTTGGCAAATGATGCAATTGTGGCAGCAAGTTCATTCGTCATGAATGTACAAACAATCGTTAGCCGCCGCATCAACCCATTTGATACGGCTTCCGTTACCATTGGTAATTTTGATGGAAAAGGGACATTCAATGTCATTAAAGATGCCGTGACCATTGAAGGCGATGTCCGGTCCATGTCTTCTGAGACGCGAGATATCATAGAAACAGGTGTGCGTGCTTTTGCGGAAGGATTAGAAGCTTCTTATGGAGTAAAGTCTATTCTTGAATATAAGAATGACTACCCCGTTCTATATAATGACCCTGAAGTAACCGAACATGTACATCAAGCTCTAGAACAAGCATCTATTCCAGAAGTTGAAGCTGTTTTGGAAACACCGCCACAGCCACCATCCGAAGACTTTGCTTATTATCTTGAAAAAGTGCCAGGATGCTTCTTCTATGTCGGTGCGGCTCCTGAGTCAGGTGAAGCCTATCCACATCATCATCCTAAATTCGATATTGATGAGAAAAGTCTTATCATTAGTGCGAAAGCTATGGCAGCAGTTGTCACATCTTACTGTGATGGAAGCAAAGAAGATAGTAAATAACGATAAACAAAAATGCAAAAAAACTGTTGTCATCTCTGATAACGGTTTTTTTGCATTTTTCGGGTAATACTCTTTAGGTCAGTTTTACTAGTTTTCCCTAAACCGCATTCATTATTCGACAATGTTAATTATTGGATAAAAACCAAAAATTAATAAAAAAGTCCTATAAATTGTAATTTTTGACATGTAAGTATTATGGAAATTTTACTTATATTTTTATAACTCTATTAAAAAATGACAAATGGACTACTTACTCCTAATTCATTATTCCTAAAAAACATGCTTATTTCAAGATATTTACAGGAGTAATATAAC
>NZ_JBALNX010000069.1:0-13525 GCF_036962035.1 Bacillus sp. JJ1773 | reverse complement strand
ACAGTTAATAGAGTTCATAAATTTTAGCTTTTGTGTTATGCTCCTTTTGATTAGAAAGTTGGACAAGATTACCAAATCTAATTGTAAGGAATTTTATTATACTTTCTTCGACCTAAAATCAACAAATTCACCATTTAGATATATTAATTTTATATTGAATGAAAAACGAATGAAATTTTAATATAACATCTTAGTAAATAATTTTTCCAGAATGGCAAGCTTGATTAATGTTAGACAAGGAGTGGGGAAGTGAACGATTTAATTGGAGTAAAAATAAAGAGTTTACGAAAAGAGCGAAAGTTAACATTAAAACAAATAGCCGATCAAACTAATCTTTCAATCAGCTTTTTATCTCAAGTGGAACGCTCAAAATCATCAATAACGCTTGAATCATTGAAAAAAATTTCTGAAGCACTTGGAGTCAATCCGAGCCACTTCTTTTCAGATTCTGATAGGAAAGCTACACCAACTGTTATGAGAAACATAATAAATAAGACGAACACCTTACATAGCCAATTTTTTTATAGGGATTTAGTGGGAAACATTGAAAATCCACTATTTAATCCTATATTAGTATTGCTTAATCCAGGCGCTAATAGAGAGGATTCTTATTCACACTCGGGGCAAGAATTTCTTTACGTTCTAGAAGGGAAACTTACTATCCTTATTGACAAAGAGGAATATGATCTGAAACCCTTTGATTGTATTTTCCTAGATTCAACAACTCCCCACAATTGGATGAATAAAACAAATTCGATTGTAAAATTCCTTTGCATTTCAAGTATTCCTGTTTAAGTTCCAACAGGTTAGTTAGACATATCTATGGTTGCTGCGAATCTTTCTGAACTTAGTTGATCATCTTTAAATTAACTATCCTAAGTTTTAATGAACAATCCAGGTATTACTTTCTTATTTAAAACAAACAATAACCATCAAAAGTTGATTTAACAACATTTGATGGTTATTTGTCTTTTATTTTTTTCTATAAAAAATGGGAACATAATCTATTAATCTTGGCCCACCAAACAATCTGATTTCATATCGCTTTCCTTTTTCAACACTTCACATATTCTTTTTAGTCCCTCTTCTAAAACAGATCGTGGACATGCCAGGTTAAGGCGAATATAACCGTCTGAATTGTCGACAAACATATTCCCGCCTTCCAGAAGCACCCCTGCATTGTTGGCAAAGTATAATGGAAAGTTTTCTTCGTTGGGCAGATATGATTTAATATTCACCCATGCCAGATAAGTGGACTCAGGAATCCGAAATTCAGCTTCAGGTAAATGTTGTTCTAAATATTGTTTGGTAAAAGCAAAATTGTCATCTAGATAGTTTTTTAATTGTTTGAGCCATTCATGACCGTGCTCGTAGGCTGCCTGCGTCGCTGCAATGCTCAGCGGGTTTTCAAAATCGTAGTGGCGGGCCTTCCACACCGCTCTGATTTCATCATTAGGAATGATGACATTCGAGAACATTAACCCAGCCAAATTAAAGGTTTTGCTTGTTGCCATACAAGTGATAATCCTATCTGTTTGCGGGAAGACTTTTGCCAGTGGGGTATGAACAACTCCATTTCTAAGCAAATCGCAATGAATTTCATCCGAAATTATCCACAAATTATTTTCAAGACAAATGTCGCCAAATTTCTTTAACTCTTCTGGAGTCCACACACGACCAGATGGATTGTGGGGATTACAGAAAATGCATAATGTTACTTTTTCATCGCTCGCTTTTGCTTCTAAATCATCAAAATCCATCGTGTAATAACCCTGTTGATTCACTAGATCAGAGGTTACTAATTCAATATTACTGAAATCCGCAGCATGTTTGAAATAGGCATAAGACGGTGTAACGATTAATACCTTCTCGTCTGGTTTGCAGATATATTCAACCAACTCATACAAAGCAGGTATAATTCCAGGCGAAGTCACCAAGTGCTCTTGTTCGAAGGTCCAGTTGTAATGCTGTTTCGTCCAATTGGAGAAAGCAAGATAATAGTTTGGATCAAATACCTTGCTATAACCAAAAATCCGCTTATCCACTCGCTCTTTGACCGCTTCGATAATTTCAGGAGGAGCAGCAAACTCCATATCAGCTACCCACATACGAATAAATTCATCATCTTTATAAGGGAAAACCATGTCTTTTGTTGCTTTAAAAATATATTCTCTAAAGCCGTCTGTGTTCATTGCATTTGTCCCTTTACGATCAATTATTTCGTCAAAATTATAATTCATCTTTTTCCACTCCTTCTGGCATTCCTTAACCACTTTTTCTCTTAAAAGAATTTAGATTTTTTTGAAATTTACTTTATCTCATAATTCAAATTATTTCACTCATTGAAAAGCCTGTCTACAAAAATATGACTCGAACTTTTCTTACTAGTGCTTTCTTTAACTCGAATGACAATTTTAAACTTTGTAATTTTAAGGAAATCAAATTAAAATATTTAATTAGGAAGCCTAAACTAATTTGGTATCTGCCTTTGAATATCTTAAACTTAGAGTAGATGTGACTCGCGTCTTGGAGCGCCCGTACGAGAAATGCTCCTATGAAGGGTTCATGACTCGCGTTTCGGAGCACCCGTGTGAAAAACGCTCACTATGAAAGGTTCATGGGACTCGTTTTGTTGGACCTTTATGAAAAACCTCGCCATGAAGGGTTTGCTTAAGTATTTGCAAAAAAAATGAAATGGGAGTACAACATGAATAAAATTAAAGGTCTTTATTTCGGCTGGTATATTGTGATCGCTGCTTCGGTCATTGTGTTGCTTACAACTGGCTTGCGAATGGGCATCGGTCCCTTTGTCAATCCGATTATGGAGGATTTAAAGTTATCTCGCACGGAATTTTCGCTGATTGTTTCAGCTGGAATGATTGTTTATGGGATCGGCATGTTGCTAGCTGGAATTCTATTAAAAACTTTTCATACACGTTTTGTATTATTGATAGGATTAGCCATTGTATGTATTTCGATTGTATGGACGGTTAACTCCAACGGGATGCTTTCGTTTCTATTATCATTCGGTGTGTTCCTGTCGATTGGACTTTCTTTTTTAAGTAGTATTACGTTATCGCCCATTATTAGTAAATGGTTTGTCCGTCAGAGAGGGAAGGCACTTTTTTATTTAACGACCGGGGCAATGGCGGGGATTGCCGTAATGACGCCCGCTGAAACCTGGCTGATTGGTCTTGTCGGCTGGCAGAACACCCTCTTACTATTTGGAGGAATATTTATCATCCTTGTCCTTCCATCAGCCATTTTAATAATGAGGGAAGATGTTCCGGCTGGGGCTGACGGTATGGGAACCGCTGGCGAGAAAATTAGCCGGGAAGAACCAGCCATCACATTTAAGGATGCATTAATGACAAAGACATATTGGAAAATTATTTTTAGTTTATTTGCTTGTGGATTTGGGATGAATCTATTAGGTTCCCATGGGGTGCCGATGTTGATCGATCATCATTTTTCACCCATGACCGCTTCGTTTGGGATAGGGATGATCGGGATTGTTGCCATTATTGGCACATTGTTTTTAGCGCAGCTTGCGGACCGTTTTCCACGGAAAAATCTTTTATTTATCATCTATTTTGTTCGCGGACTTGGATTTTTCGCTCTCGTTTTATCGATGACTACCTGGCAGCTCTTTCTCGTTTCCTTTATTGGAGGGTTGGTATGGGCCGGTTCCGTTGCTATGTCCACAGCGATTTTAGGTGACTTATACGGAGTGCGGTTACTCGGAATGTTAAACGGATTCGCCTATTTTGTAGGGCATCAAATCGGTGCAGCCATCGGGTCATTCATGGGAGGCTGGGCATTCGAAGTGTTCGGAACTCATTTCATTTCGTTTGGTGCTGCAGGGATCCTTGCCATTCTTGCTAGTTTTGCATCCATTACATTGCCTAAAAGTCTATCATTCTCTCAAAAAATAAAAATGGGGGAAAAGCATAAAATAACAGTTGGACAATGAGTTGTCGTGTAATAAATTTGCATAAATAAGAATTTAGAGGCTAGATGAAAATCCTGGGAATTTGCTCAAAATATAAATCAAATCGATGGGCCATTTGAGCCTAGTCCATTACTATCTAATCTAATGGAAAAAGAAATTCACGGTGAGATTTCTTCAGAAGAAGTCGTGGAAAAATTAAACCTAGCATACAAGCAAGAGAATGAACATAAACGATCTATTTGATTAAGAATAGCACCTCCTAATATTAGACAGAGCTAAAATTAGGGGTGCCGTTCATATCATCTTTTTTTCATATTTAGAATCTTGATGCTAAATTTAATTCGAGGATAATCACCTTCTCAAACAACTATTCAGCTTTTACTAAGATTTTAATATGGTTTCTTTCTTTTAACAGACCTTCGAAGCCTTCATCAATTACTTCATCAAGCGTGATGCGTTTCGTTACGAGTTTATCTGCAGGGAAGTATCCTTGTGCCATTAAACTGATGACGGCTGGGAAAACATCACGATATCCGATAATCCCCGTTACTGAACGTTCCTTTAGAACGATATTTTGAGGATGAATGGATGCTTCCTTCTCAAAAATACTTACAATCATAGTTTCTCCGTTGAATTTCGTAGAGTTAATGGCTTGTGTTAAAACTGGCGGTACTCCAGTCACTTCAAATGAAACATGCACTCCACCATTTGTAAGCTGGTGGATTTGCTCTACAACGTCACCATTATTCGGATCAATCGCGATCGCGCCTAGTTCTTCTGCTTTTTGTCTGCGTTGTTCAGATAATTCAACTGCATAAATTTCTGCTGCACCCGCTGCTTTTAATGCTTCAATAACTAATAAACCGATTGGGCCCGTTCCAAAAACAGCTACTTTATCGCCGACTTGGACTTTACTTTGTTTAACAGCATGAAGAGCAACAGCTGATGGCTCCACGAGTGCCCCTTGTTCATAAGATACATTTTCCGGAAGCTTATGAATCATATGTTCTGGCACAGAAGTGAATTCAGAAAATCCGCCTCCGCCTCCTGCCAGGCCATAGAATCCCATTTTCGAGCAAAGATTATATTTTCCTTGTTTACAAGCTTCGCATTCTCCACAAGAATAAATTGGTTCTACTGCAACTCGGTCACCCACTTGTACCTTTGATACCCCTTCACCGACTTCAACAACTTGTCCAGAAAACTCATGTCCCATGACAATAGGAGCTTTATCACCCGTTAATGGATGTGGTGTTTCCGCTGGAATAAAAATAGGACCTGCGGTATATTCATGTAAATCACTACCACAAATTCCACACCACTCCACTTTAATTTTTACTTCCCCTTTTTTTGCTACCGGTTCATCAATATTGTCTAGTCTTAAATCTTTTGCGTTATGCCATCTTAATGCTTTCATTCAGCCCATCCCCTATCTTACGTCATTCTTTGGTGTATTTTTGCTACACACTTCTATAATGCAAATTTCGTGCCAACTTCAAAATTACTACATTGATATAGTTTCTAACTCCTTTTTTATAAAAAAATAAAGACAAAATGAAACAATTATTCTCAAGTTGTTTCATTTTGTCTCATATTGACCCGTTTTGTCTCAATGAAGTGGTACTCTAAGATATATCTATCGAAATAAAGAGATCCGGCTGATTCTATCTTTATGATTACAAATCATATTTTTTCATCTTTCGATATAAAGTGGCTCTCGATATTTGTAATTCCTTTGCTGCATTGGATACATGCCCCTTATATTTGATGAGTGCGTCTTTAATCTTGTTGATTTCTACTTCTTCTCTAAAGTTATTCACTTGTGTATAAGTATTTGTTAATGATATTTCATCCAAAGTTGATGTCAATTGTAACAATTCATCATCTGTAGGAACTTTATATGCATATAGTAGTTTGCATCGTTCGAGTGAATTTTTTAATTCACGAACATTCCCATGCCATTGACCCTTTGTAAAAATACTGATTAACCTTTTTCTCCAACGCGGAAACCATTGTTCTTTCAGAAAAAAGTTTTCTATTAAACTTTTTATATCTTCTTTTCTTTCGCGTAATGGAGGAATGGTCATAGGATACACGTAAATTCGATAAAAAAAGTCTTCTCTCATTTTTCCTTGTTTCACTAAATCTCTTATATCGATATTGGCCGCTGTAATGAGACGGACATTTACCTTCCTGACATCTGTACCACCTAAACGCGTTAACTCTTTTTGCTGAAGAACTCTCAATAAAGCTTTTTGCATCGATTGAGAAATATCGCCAATCTCATCAAGAAACAGAGTACCACCGTCTGCTTGTTCAAATTTACCTTTGAAGCCTTTTTTATTAGCTCCTGTAAAGGCACCTGGTTCATAACCAAAAAGTTCACTTTCTAACAACTGTTCAGGAATAGCAGCACAATTTACCTTAACAATAGGACCTGTTGAACGATGACTATTATGATGAATGGCCTCTGCAATTATTTCTTTTCCCACACCTGTTTCACCAAGTATATGAACAGGAGCTTCTGTGGGAGCCACTTTTTCTACTTCTTTTAACAGATCGTGATATTTTTTACTTACTCCTTTAACTCCATCAAATCTCAAAGGTATGGTTTGTTCTTCTTCCTCCATAATCGGAATGCGGTAACCAATCACTCTATTTTCTTTTAAGATGGGAATAAGTGTATTTGATAGGTTTAAATCTTCTTTATCTACTTCTGTAAGCGATAAACCTATCAAACCTTGATAATTAGGAATGAGTTGAGGCGATAAAGCACAAATGGTTTTATCCCATGAACATATAATAGAAAGAGTATCTGAATAGAAGTCATACTTTGATAACCATTCAATATCTTCTTGCACTGTCTTTCTCCAAGCCAATGAAATGGTGTCAGCAGCTAACTGCACTGACGATAATACATAATGAACATTACTAGGAGGAGTCATGCTTGAAATATTGAGCACCCCTAACAGTTCTTGATTTTGATTTAGAATCGGAGCGGCAAAGCAGTTCCAAGATTGAGAGGCTCTAGCAAAATGCTCATAGCCATTAACGTTTATCGGTTTTAGCCATCTCTTTACCAACCCAATCGCATTTGTACCTACTTCCTCCTCAATCCATGTTACTCCCTCTTTAAAGGAAATACGCTCTGCTGCATTTACAATGGAACTTTCACCCGCTCTATACAAAATACATCCGTCAGAGTCCGTTAAAATGGTTACATAATTGGAAGCCTTTAAAAATCTTTGTAATTGTGGAAGAGTCTGTTTCGTCAAACTGATCAATAGTTGATTCTCTTTCATTTTTTTTTCAAAGTCTTCTCTATTTAAAATTTTCGTGGCAACTCCATCATACGGATTTACGTTATGTTGTCTACATAATTGCCAAGACTGGAGAATTTCATATGACAAATTTCGTTCATCGATAGACCCTTCTTGTACAAAACTCATCCAAGTTTGCTTTGTCACCACTGCACTAGTCATTCAAGAAAAACCTCCTAAAGAGCAATACCTTTAGTTCTAGTATTTTAGATTCAATATCCATACTCTCTTGTATTAATTATGACATAATTTGGGTAGTTTTTCTTCTGTTCCTGATTAGGTAATTGCAACCATCCTTAACTTAGTATTCTCTAAAGCTTATAAACTGACAAACTATATATCTCCCTTCTATGACTATGGGATTTTTCATATTCCTGCCTCTTTCCGATTGAATGTAGCAAATCCCCTAACTTAGTAAAACCTACCTGACTATGAGACTAACACCATAGCCAAAATAAATCGCATTTTATTAGCCCAAGAGGAGTAAAAGCCCAGCTACTGCGGGCGTTGAAATCATCGATATTTTTAAAACTGATTTTGGGGCAAAGTTGGTGAATTTCGCGCCAATATAGGCACCAGTCATCGAACCGACTAATATTTGTATAAGAAGAATCACATCAACATATCCGCCCGTACTAAATCCAAGGCTGCCGCCAATCGCGATTGGAAGCATGACCAGCATCGTGGTTCCGACGGAGTGACGGACTGATAATCCTAAAAAGATCATTAATCCAAGCTGGATAAATGGTGCAGCTCCGATGCCGAAAGACCCTGCCATCAGACCGGAAAGCAGCCCCAGAGTAATTGCTCGAATCCAAAATCCGTAATTATTTTCTGAAGCAGCTGAGGCCTCCTGCACGGCTGAAGGCTGTTTTAATAGAAATAATCGGAAAACGAGTAATATCGAACAAAAAATCAGTATGCCCCCAGTGAACCAATGCAATTGCGCAGTAGGGATAATCGCGGCAATCATCGAGCCAAAAAAGGCGCCAATGGCACCAAATGCCCCGACAACGATTCCCGCCTTTAACACGATATTGCCTTCGCGGTAATGACTGACCACACCTGACAGACAGGTAAATGCCATTGCCGCTAAAGATGTACCCAACGCCGTATGTATTGGGATATGAAACATCAATGTCAAAATCGCAATAATAAATCCAGCCCCGCCAGCCCCGATAAATCCTAACAGTATTCCTAAGATCAGCATCGTAAATATAATAGCCAAATGAAAACCCCTCTTCCGCCTATTTCTTCTTGTGTCCTCTATCCATAATAAAATCCCTTTTCATAATATATATTATTTGAATGAATTTCATATTTCCAATCCCTTGTCTCCCAAGCGTTTCAAGACATCGCCCCCAACTCCAGCGATGCAGCACATTTCAGCCACTCCTTCCAGGTCCATTTTGATGGCAATCATATTAGGCAGATTAGTCCGCCGATGAACATCCGGAACACGAACACACAATAGGGTAAATATGATTTTTTCACTAAAAAAACTCACTTCTCTCATTTGGAAAACCTACTTTACTCGTATCGTAAAGCAATTAACTACTACTTTCAAACTATTTTTAAAATTCCGTTAAATAAATCGCGATTTTGGCACAGTACAAAGAAAACGCGCACCATGAAAGTATCATAACGACCGTTTCTCGCACTTTCCTAAGAAAACACGTTTCATGAAGGGTTCATGACAACCATTTCTGGCATTTCCTCAGAAAACACGTTCCATGAAAGGTTCATGACGTCCGTTTCTCGCACTTTCCTCAGAAAACACGCTTCATGAAGGGTCCATGACAACCATTTCTGGCACTCTCCTAAGAAAACGCGTTCCATGAAAGGTTCATAACGGCCGTTTCTGGCACTTTCCTTCAGCAATACCCAACCAAACAAGGAAATTCCTTATGTTCCTTTTTCCATTCACGAAAACTTATAAAGCGATTAGCGATGAATACCTCTTCATCCGGAGCCATTTCACGACAATTCAATGCCCTTCGTCCCGTCGTTCGCCACAAATGTATTTTCGCTTCTTCTTCACTTTCAGCAAAAATAAAAGCCCATTTCCCCTCCCCCACCTTCAGTGCATACATATGAATCTCGCAAAAACGAAGATGATTGTTTTCAATCATGTTTGTCAATTTCTCCATATCAGGCTGAACTTCAAACAAAACAGAATCTTCATCATCCAATGAAATTTTCCCCTCTTGAATTAAGCAAAGAATGTAATGAGCAAGGACATGCTCCTCATAGCGAATGGCATCTTCATAAAGAGCTTCAATCGTTGGCATCATCCATTCTCCCTGTAAATTGATTATAGTTTACAAAAACAGTTCCGACTGGGCCATTGCGGTTTTTAGAGATAATCAGCTCCAGCTGTTTCTGGTCTGAGGCCAGATCATAGTACGTATCACGGTAGAGGAAAATAATGACGTCCGCATCTTGCTCGACACTTCCCGATTCACGGATGTCCGACATGAGAGGTCGTTTATTTTGCCTTTGCTCCACCGCTCGATTTAATTGGGCAAGCAAGAGAACGGGGCAGTTCATTTCCTTGGCGAGCATCTTCAATTCCCGAGAAATTTCCGTCACTTGCATGTGCATGTTTCCGCCATAATCCTGGTTTGGGCGAATTAACGTTAAATAATCAATCATGATGATCGGTTTTGGTTCAGGAAATTGATGAATCAGCTTTCTCGTTTTCGCCCTCATCTCAGCGATTGTTTGCCTGGCGCCGTCAAATATCTGCATATCTGTCTTGGATATACGCCCGATAATGTCCGTCCATTTTTCCTTTTGCTCCAAACTAAGACTTTGAAAAGGGTTTCGTAATTTGATGCGGTTGATCCCCCCTGTGGAGGCGATTAACCTTTGTACCAAGCTTTGAGTAGGCATCTCGAGTGAAAAAATAATGGGAAGATACCCATGCCAGCCAGCTTCTTTCGCAAAATGGAGCATCACATCTGTTTTTCCCATGGATGGCCTAGCAGCAATGACCGTCAGCTCCCCCGCTTGAAAACCATTCGTCATTTGATCCAAACGCTTAATCCCCGCAGGAATCCCTTTTGTTTGCTTCCCTTCCTGCCATGGTGCTTCATAAATATCAGCCAATGCTGTTGAAATGGACAAATGGTCATCCATTCTCGCTTCATCAATGAGATGTAACGTCTGAATCACTTGCTGGATTCCCCAGTCCTCCTCTTTTGCCCGTGTTAAAATATTTCTCTTCTCCCGCTCCTTCCATTGGTCAAGAAGGAGCTGCTCATATTCATCAAACTTTTTCGGATTGGCATACGATTGTAGATCGTAAAGATAGGAGATTCCTCCGAACGGTTCCATATCCACGGTTGTCGTGAGCGTAATGATGTCCACGCTCCTGCCTTTTTCATGCAAAAGACGCATTTCCCTATAAAGTGCTTGATGACGATGGTCTTCAAATTGTTCAGGCCTGATCACACTATTCCCTATGTAAAAATTCTCCTTCAGCATACAGCCAAGCAGCGCTTTTTCGACAGTCATGTCACTCCTCCCCCTCTGACGGATTATGCTGATAAATACTTGGTACATTGGGGCTCATTTCTGTCATAGCTGGACCCTTTTTCCGCTGTTCAAACTCCTTCTCCAACGCCCATACATCTTCCAGCGTGTTCACCCGTTCGTCACGCCACCTTTTCAAAATCCCATATGTATACCGCCAATTTCGTTTACCGACAGATAATGATATTTTCATAGCCTCTATCACAAGAAGTTCCCCAAATTCGTCTACAGAATCTCCAATCTCTTCTGTGATAAATGGCGATAGTACGCCAAAATTATGTTGATAAAAATCAAACACCTGATCACACCGACTACTTAGTAGTTGTTTTTCTTTTTCTTTTTCTTTTTGTTTTTCTTTTTGTCCCCGTATCGTGGACGTATCGTCCAGACTGTCATGATTCGATAGATCATCTGACTCGTTTTTAGACCATTCAAAAGAAGAATCAGCATATGATTCGAATAACTTCCTCATCTTGACATTTCGAATACGTTCCCCTACATACCCAATGAGTTGTAAGTCTTTTACCTTTTCTAATTCGCTTCTCACGCAATCCTCCACCGGTTTTCCGCCGCGAATAAAATTGAATTTCCCCCAATTCTTAACAGCGATTTCCCGAGTTTCCTGGTTATATTTCAAAAGTTTGTGCTTATTGATCAATCGCTCCAAGATACTTTGAATGGCCTCTTGCGAATACCCTGTATCAAAAGCCATTTGTCTTTTTGTTATCGTGTAAATCCCGATTTGCTTCGTATTTTTATTCGTCAACAAATAAAGAAACACATACTTATCCTCCGGAGTCATTTCCTCCACAACCTTCGGATCATCCCAAAATTGAGTGTAAACCACGCGATACCTTGCCATTATTACCATCCCTTTCTTGAGACTCTTTATAAATTCATTCACTTTTTATATATGGATGAAGTCGAAAAAAGGACAGGTTTTATCAAAAAAATAAATCAGAGCCGAAGCCCTGATTTGTTTCTGGAATTTAACTACGTTGGAGTCAGACTACCGGATGGGCTCTATGGCACCATAGTGTATCGACCTTTTTCGCCAGCCGTAGAAACAGTATAGACAGGGGAATCCATTTTCATTCTCTATGGTGAAGCGCTGATTTTTGCGCTTCATGGATGGCTAACGGGCAGTTTAGTTCAAGAAGAAGTGGTAAAATACAAATGAAATAATCATATTATTGGGACTTATTAAACAGAAATTACAAAAGAGGTTTTGGATAAAGTATTTTTCAAGGATGGAAGTCTAAGGGATATTTATATTGTTGACGTTGATTTAACCGATTGGCAAAAATTTTTTGATTGGATTCGCACTTCTCCTTGGGATATTGTTTATTACAAGGATGGACAAGAAACGGAGTATGAAGAAACCAATGATGCCCATTTTTTAAAAGATAATGACTACCATATTTTAATGTCTATTAACATTAATGGTGTTTTGATTAATTGCCATTTCTTTTCAGAAGATGAAATAGAATTTGATATTGATCCAAAAGAAGTTAAAAGTATAACTGTAGTTATTGCGGTATTTAAATTTATGAAAAGCCTATCAAAAATTCTAGATAAAGAAAGTATTCTTACTGGTGAAAACTCTCCTGAGTATCCATTGGTTACAGTTAAATCAGATGGAACAATTCATATCAATATTTAACTGGGTGCTTGTTCAACTAACGATTCAGTTTTTTTGCAGAGAAGTAAAGATTGATGTTCAACTTTATTACATACATCTTTATAAGATTACCTGTTTGTCCAAACAAATAATTTAAGTGAGAATATTTTAAATGTATCTTATTTGAAAGGAGGTCACCATATATGGGTGTAATACCTTGTTCTTCAACAATAACTACAGAAAGTGGAACAGTGATAATGACAACATTTTCTCCGCTTAATAACACATTTACAATTACTATAAATCCTAGTAGCCCCTTAGTCACATTCTGTATAGATTTACCTTGTGTATCTTTTGGAGATTTTACTTGTACAGATGGATTTGCTTGCGAAGGTATTTGTACTACTGCCCCAAGTGGCAATGGAATTGGAGCTAATCCCAATCAAACTACCGCTACACCATTGTCATTCACGTATACGTTTAACAGTAGCGTAACACTTACTGCAGGAACATCTTTTGCAAATTTCCTTTATAGTAATGGGACTTCAGATTCTAACGTGGAATTACCTTGTGCTCCTGTATGCTCTTAAGCCCCACTAAATTTAAATTAGACTTACTTGAGGGATGTCTATTATTTTGAAAATGCAAGTTTTATTAGAAAGTCACACGATAAATTAGTTCTTTGTTCATGTAACGGAGATCGGTAGTTTAATATAAATAACTAAACCTCGCCATCACTTGGCGGGGTTTAGTTATTTATAAAATCAACGACAAGCCTTAACAGATAGAAATAGATACATATTGACGTAATGAGAAAACAACCAAATTCACAATGCCGGTGGATTTATTTGAAAAAATGTCTAAGGAAAAAAAAACCGAGTTAATATTCACATGAAAAAATAGCTGGTTTTAAAGCTGGATGTGCAAAATAGCACATGAAATAAGTGTAAATTATCAGGCAAAGTGACAGGTCTTGAGTCCCCAAATCTTTTTTATTGCTGCTTTGTTTTCTTATAAGAATTATTTCTTAATTCTATCTTAGTCCATTCTTCTTTTGGAATGTCTCTATGTTTATAATCAACAACCTTAATATGG